>JAAUTS010000198.1 GCA_012031345.1 Blastochloris sp.
GGAACTTGATTTGATAATAAATGGTTCGGCTCAGTAATTTCAGGCTTCAAGTCTGGATTACCCCAGTATTTTTATGTGTATCTTTCTAAAACTGTTGGTAGCTTTTATTGATATTTTGGGTCGATGGGAGACAATGTAAATGAGAACACCAGAAGAGACCTTTGAGAATTTACTAAAAAGGAACGAGTCGGATACTGTCGACTTCAAGGAGTGTAATTATACATTTGACGTTGGCACGCCAGAAGAAAAAAAGCGAAAGCGAGCAGAGTTCATCAAAGATATCATTTCGATGGTTAATACCTCCCCGTGATGGATCCGCATACATCGTTTTGGGAGTACGCTGCTATCCAGACGGCAGGAAGGAGCTGAACGGTCTCGGCTCTTTTCCTGATGACGCAGACCTACAATCGAAGTTTGATACCATTTGTTACCCGCATCCTCGCTTCAAGTATGAACCTGTCCTAAGCAGTGGAAAACAATTTGCTTTCATAGAGATTGCAGATGATAAGAGTATTGGTCCTATTTTGCCCATTAAAGATGTAGGAAATGTCCTACGCAAACATACGGTATATCATCGAAGGAATAGTCAAAATGCGATGGCTGACGTATCGGAACAGAAACGGATTTATGGATGGTTTAGAGAATCGATAGACCTACGCCCTCAGAACGACTGCTCGGATCCCCTTTGGGATAAATTCTTACGTGCTGTCCACGAGTTCGAATCTTCCCGTAAATACATTTTAATTACTTCCCCAGGTATCGTGGAACAAGGCGACCCCGCAGAGAATTTGGCAAATGTCCCATGGCTTTTGGTGGCTGACTTCGATCATGAGTCACAAGAGTCCGGTCTGCTTTCTCGTGTCAGTATCCCTTTGAGTGAACGGGTCTCTTTGCATCGAATAACCATCGAAACAGACCCAACTATTAATTCTACAGGTGCTACATATTGGTATTTTGCACGCGGCATCGAAGGACGGAAATCAACCCTAAGCACAGGGGTATGGATTGACTGGCAAAAGAAATATGCAAAAGACGTGCAGAAGCGCTTAACTAAACTTGCTGGAGCGACCAACGCTCCTGTTACCATAGTTGCTCTTTGGGCAGAACCATCGTTGTGTAGCCACCTCGACTCTTTTTAAGTTCTGTCGTCGCCTCTTTCGGCGAGAGTGCTGAAATAGTTATCGTAAGTTTTACCCGTGGCACCTGCAATGACATAGCAGACAAATATGCTGCTGCCCATTTTGAGATTCCCCTCAAACAACTTTTCCACGGCTTTAGCTCCTTTCAAGTAACGAACCAAATTGACATAGGAAGAACAGTCTTTCCTTCAAGTAGTGGGGCTGACATTACGATTAATGAGAAAACTGTTGCTTGGCTTCAAGAAGAAATGACTATAGTTCATAAGAATGTTGGACTTTCGCCTGAGAAAAAAGATATTTCACACTCCGCTTTTCTGAGAGGTCGTGAGATTTCTTGGTTTGAGTTAGGTCTCCATTTGGATGTTGATCGAGACATAGCTGACAAGGTGAGGAAGGCCTTAAGGTATGACCTTGAGAATCGGAGTGCCACTCGTATCAATCTGTACCATGCTCCGGGGGCGGGAGGTTCCACGCTTGCACGGCGTCTCCTGTGGGACTTCAAGAATGAGTTTCCTTCCATTGTATTACGTTGTTCCCAACCAAGTGAGACCGTAGAGCGTATTCAAAAGATTTTTTCAGAGACTGCTCAGTCGGTTCTGATCATGGTTATGGTAGCCGCATCTCAGATCGTCAGTCAGACGAATTGTATAAGTTATTGGCTGCCAGCAATACACCTTTCGTCATGCTTCAGGTTCTACGTAGGTTTGACGCTCCACAAACCTCTCAACGTACTTTTTTTCTGGATCGAGAACTCAGTTCAACGGAATGCGCGCGTTTTGCATCTGTGCTTTCACGAGAAATACCAAGCAAGAAAGCCAAGATTGAAGCTGCAGCGGGGTCCGCTGATGGTCGGTATCGTTCTCCATTCTATCTTGGATTGGTAGCGTTTGAGCGGGATTTTTCCACGATTGAGCGGTATGTCGCAGCGCATCTGGCTGATCTCAAGGAGGTTCAAAAAAAAATACTCATATTTTTGGCTATTGCACATTACTACGGCCAACAAACGATTGCAGGACAATCTTTCTCCGAAATACTGAACATACCACCTAACCGGAGCGTAGACCTCACCAAAGCATTGCCGGAAGCAGCTCTTTCTTTGTTAATTTGCCCGGAGAAGGAAAGGTGGCGGACTGTTCATCATATTGTAGCCGAAGAATTAATTCAGCAAATCTTGAGTTCTTCGACATCGGATAAGAGAGTTTGGCGCCAACGGCTTGCAGACTGGGCAATTGAATTTGCCGATTTCTGCGACCGTCGCCTTCCAGAGCCATCGGAGGAAAGCATGGAACTGCTCCGAAGAATTTTCATCTACAGGGATGAGTCCGAACTTCTTGGCTCGGGAAGGCCGTTGCAGGAAGAGCTTACTCCCAGATAATAACGGACATCCCGGTTTCGCAGGGCCAAGAGAGGGTTCTCCGACATCTTACCGAGCTTTTTCCATCTGAAGCACACTTTTGGGCTCATCTTGCAAGATTTCACGCTAACGAACTTAAAGACTATGAAGAGGCCATCAAGATGGCTGATCATGCCTTAAAGTTAGAACCGAACGATCCTGTACTTCACCATATGAAGGGTATGGTGTGCCGAGGCCACGTGTATGAACAAATTCAGCGAGGCTTTCCGCTTGATGAGATCCTCCCGAAAGCTAAAGTGGCGTCCTTGGCATTCGACAAAGCCCGGGAAAATAATTCTGACGATGAGCACGGATGCATAAGCGAAGCACAGTTGATTATCCGTGTGATTGACTACGCGGGAAAGGCAGCAGGTAAGGACCCGGTCACTGCGGTAGCAAGCCATAGTGAGCCGTGGCTTAGAGAAGGGTTTCAAGCTGTTGAGGACCTACTTATGCAGGTTCGGCAAAAACGTAGAGATAGGGCAGATTCTCAATTTGAACAGCGATGCCAGGCGAGTCTGAATCTTTGTATGGGCAACACGAGAACGCACTTCAGATATGGGATAATCTATTAGCTAGGGGAAGTGGTATATATGCGTCGCCTATTCGTAGACAGATCGTTTGGACTCTACTATCTCGTCGAGAAAGAGATTGGGGTAGCATGAAGCCCAGGGAGATAGAAAGGAGCATAAAACTTCTCGAAGACAATATCAAAGAAGAGCCAAATGATGAGAGGAACATTAGACTCTGGATTCAGGCTATCAGGTATCAAGCCCTCCCACCGACTGTGGAGACTGTGGTCGAACGTGTTGCATATTGGGCTTCTAACACGGACACGCTGGAGGCCAACTACTATCTCTATATCCTGCACATGCTTCTTGCAATCAATGGCTCAACAGTCGCGATAGATCAGGCCATACGCGCCCTGGAACGGTGTCGAGAGAAGTCACGCTACAGGAGCGATAGGACTTGGAGTTATGAATGGCTCGGGAATAAATCGGGGCTGAAGCAGTTAGTTCATCACAATCACCTCGGGGGCTGGGATCGGACCCAACGCTTTTGGCAAGACACCTCACCCTTATGTCGTATGAAAGGTGTGATCTCGACGATTACCGGGCCTCAAGCAGGGGCCATTGAGCTATCTGTCGGTATTAAGGCCTTCTTCGTTCCGGGCGTATCGGGGCATTCAGCCGGCAGGTCTGAAAACTTACCCGTAACGTTCTTCCTTGGATTCAGTTATGATGGGTTGCGTGCTTGGTCTGTCCATGATGCTTGATACTACTTATGCCACACTCTCAAATTTGAGGATTAGAAAGGCATTGGGAATAAAATTAAATTGTGCCGCATTCAAGCAGAATAAGGGATGAGGAGGTTAATATTTAATATGTCTGCCCTTTTGGAAAAAATACAAAATGATGCTCTATCCCTTTCCGGGCAAGAACGGGCTTTTTTAGCGGACCGTCTGTTAAGTTCCCTCGGGGATGATGTTCTCACAGAGGTCGACGCGGCCTGGATCGAGGAGGCTGAACGCCGCTATCAGGAGTATAAAGAGGGTAAGCGCCCAGGCATTTCTGCAAAGGACGTATTTGCCGAAGCCGATATTAGTCACGCAACCCGGATGTTCCATGTTAAAACTGATTTTCGGAGATAATGATGAATACCAACGATATTTCCATATTTGATCTGAGTCCGCTAGAGAAATTGCAATTGGTTGAAAACCTTTGGGATGACCTTGCGGGTCTGCCATCGGCGGTTCTGGTTCATGAATGGCAAAAAGAAGAATTGGCCCGCCGTAAAGCTAATTTAATGAGCAAACCGGCTTCAACGCTTACCTGGGACGAGGTTAAAATCAGGGCCAGAAGCTGCTATGGCCGTTGAACTGATAATCGCTCAGGAAGCACACCGGGATAATGAACCCAACAAAGTAAAATGAACTTCATCGATTCCCATTGCCATCTGCACGATTCAAGAATTATTGCCGACATGCCTGGGATTGTGGCCCGGGCCGAGGCCGCAGGCGTCAAGGCCATGGTGACCTGCGCCACCATGGAGGAGAATTTTTGAGCAGACGGCCCAACTGTCCCTGGCCTATCCGTCCATCCTGCCCTGTTTCGGGATCCATCCCTGGTTTCTGGACAGCCTGTCACGAGACTGGAAAAAAAACCTGGAGCAGTATCTGGTGTCCTATCCCTCGGGAATCGGAGAGACGGGGCTGGATTTTATGATCCAAACCCCGGACCGGGACCGGCAGACGGCGGTGTTTGAGCATCACCTCATATTGGCCAGGGAAATGGGGCGGCCCGTCAATATCCAT
>JAAUTS010000199.1 GCA_012031345.1 Blastochloris sp.
GACAGGGACGTCTCTTTTGGAAATGGCTTTACTATTATGTTTTCAACAAGAAAAGCCGCTTTTACTGGAATGCGGCATACCACGAGAGTATAGCATACCGTGGGAAACTTGGCATTATTTCCTTTAGCAAAAAGTATTTTTCTCTTGGTGCCGGTTTGCTGGAAGGGGCTCTCCTGCGATTGCGATCTAGCAAGGAAGAAAATTTAATTATCTGCTGCCGAGCATATCAGCATAAATTTCCGCCCGCAAAGCTCACCGAAGAGATTCGGAATACGCATCGATTTCACGATTTTTAATTTAATTAAAAATGATAGGTTGTGGAGACAAGCTAACTATGTATGCGTATTTTGATTGACACCATAATCCCAAACTTTGCTCTTGCCTCATAAGACAGTTGCTGACCACTGATCCGCATCCATCTGGTGGGCCTTCCTCCTCGGCCACCGCAACTACGCCCGCCTCATGAGCGCCCTCCACGGCAAACTCGACCGCGAAGTCCTCAACGCCAAACGCCTCGCCCTGCAGAACATGCAATTCTACCGCCGGCTCCTCCACGACTGGCACCGCCCCGCCCAACCCCGCCTCGAATCCGAAATCCGCAACCTCCAACTCGGCCTTCCTGCCGGATGACCCGCTTGGCCCCCGGATCACCACCAGCGTCACCTCGGCTTGTGGCCCGTCCTCCATACTGTCTCGACGTCCCGTTCCTCGCCTGCCCGCTTTAGCCTTGGGCCACGGCGGAACTACGACCAATAGACGGTATTCGCGCACAACTGAGAGCCCCGGCAGCGCCGAGGTGTGTCCCGAAGGCCCGCCCTTCTTCGCATTTCCTCCCCTTCCGGCTAGCGACGACCGGCCTTCCAGGGAACGTGGCGCACCCCGCACCTTGGAAGGCCGGTCGATTGACTCTCAGGGTCAAATCTGGCACTCTACAACCGTGGAAATCATCGCATCCTGCTCATCCCCCGGGCCAACGCCACGATGGGCCAGAAAGCAATTTCCTATCAGCAAACCCTGCGGCAATTTCTGCCATTCTGGCGAAGATTCCAGATATTGATCCCGAAAATGAGTAGGACGTGAAGTAGTGTCTTCGGCGCAACCGGCTCTGCCGATCCCAACGAGGAACCAAAAACGAAGAAAGCCTGATATCTTTCGCTTTCCGATTTTCAATCTTCCCACTCATGAAACTTCTGGTCTTTGCGCATGTTCCGCCACCGCATCACGGCCAGGCCGTCATGGTGGAGTTGATGCTGCGCGGACTGGAGAATTTTCAGACAGGACTCACAGGATTGAAGCGAGATGAATTGCCGCAAAAACGCGCAGAAAACGCAGAGAAAAAGCTGAAAAACGAAAATGCTGAAAAGCTGGAATTTAGCAACAGGATTACGGTGGATCGCGATGTCCCGGCGCGATGGGGGAGACGAGCGGTCCGCTCATCCCTACCACGAACCAAGAACGTGACGAAGTCACCCTCTTCCACGTGAATGCACAGGTATCCGATGATTTGGAGGATGTGGGGGGATTTCGGCTGGAGAAATTGAAACGTCTGTTGGGGTTTTTGCTGGGAGGCAATCGCGTTGCGTATGCGGCACGGCCCGATGGATTTTTATTACGTTTCCGGCTCCGGCAAAGAAATCGGCGATCCTTCGGGATTGGATTGTCATGCTTCTTGTGCGGCCGTGGTTTCGAAGGACGATCTTTCATTGGCATGCCTTCGGGCTTGGGCATTGGGCAACAGGAACCACGGAATATCCGGCGGGGGAAAAAGAAAAAAGCTGAAAAGCTGAAAGATGAATGGCCGCAAAAAGGCGTAGAAGACGCAAAAGGGGACGGAAGCCGAGAGAAGGGTGTCGAGGGCTGTAGCCGAACGCGTGAACGTATGGATGAAACAATAGGCTCATGCGGGGATTCGCCCTTCGGGGGATTGGAGGAGGGACATTCTCATATTCTTAAGAATGTGAGAATGACGGTGGATCGTGACGTCCCGGCACGATGGGGGCGGACGAAGGAGGATGAGGCGTTCGATCCCGACCAAAATCTTGCGATTTCGGCTACAGTAGTCGTACAGACGGGACGCTGTTCCTCCAGAGGAGATGAAGCAGTGGCGATTCCTGCGCCGGGGTTGTTTGGGAGGGTTGATGGGGTGGCGCGATGGCTTACGCGGTGGCTCTTGGGCGGAGCGGATGTTTCCATGGTGCTTACAGAATACAATCGCAGGGATGCGGAGTTGCTGAAGCCGAAACACATCGCCGTAGTGCCGAATGGGATTCCGGATCCATGTCCGGATTTTGAGGAATCCGTTCTGCCCGTGCGTCGCCAGCGCGCGGAAGCAGGATATCCGGGACAGTTGCGTTTGCTGTTCCTGGGACACTGTATGGAGAGCAAGGGGTTGCATACGTCAGTGCGGATTCTTGCCGAGGTTCGCCGCCGGGCCGGACGAGAAACATGTCTTACCGTGGCGGGCAAATTCCCATCGCAGGAAGAGAAAGAAAAATTTGATTCGCTGGTGGGACAGTTGGGCGTCACGGAGGCAGTAAAATACGTCGGCTTTGCCGATGAGCAGGCGAAGCGGCGCTTGTTTGTGGAATCCGATCTCCTGCTTTTTCCGACACAATATCCTACGGAGGCCCAGCCCTTGGTCGTAATAGAATCACTGGCGTTTGGGGTTCCGGTTCTAGTTTCCCGCTGGCGGGGAGTTCCCGAGTTGTTGCCACCGGGTGATCCCGGGCGGAATGATGGAGCAATGCCTGGGGAATATTACGAGATCGTGGAAAGAATCCTAAAAGTCTCCAATTTATCCAGTCTGAGACTGCAAATTTTTTGGAAACTTTCTCTGCCCAGGCTTTTAATGACCGCATTGGTTCAGTGATTCGCGGGAGTTTTTGAGATGGGAACCTTGCCAGTAAATAAATCACCGACGATTCTCGACAATGAGGAGTTAATCCGATCCTCGATTTCCGATCGCTGTGTTTGGATATGCTGGCGCAGGATGCCTCATTATCGAGAGCCATGCCGACTTTTTCATTCAACCAGTCCTGCTTGATTTCGTTTACATTCACAACCCAGTCTGGCAGATTCATAATTTTGAAAAGGCCGAAGAATTTCGGCTGGTAAGCGAGCCCGATTGTTGGTGCGCCTGCAGCAATGGAAAAATACAGGCATGCATTCTGCACCCGATGAAGATGCGGTTTTTTGCATTTCCTGCAGATAGGCTGCCAAGTCCGCCCCGCAACTCACAACTTCGTTGGGTATCCCCGGGTATGCAATAGTTTTGCCACCGCTTTCGCAACTGGAGCATCATCATCATGTCCTGGAAGGGAAACTTGCACAAATATTCGGATTGGTTCCCCTGTGCGACTGTGATAGTTGGATGCGGCATCAGCCAAGGTGGAGACAAAAATTTCCTTTTCCTGATTGCTCATGCCAAGGGCAAACGTGCAATCCACAGGGGCGATTCCCAAGCCGCTTTTTGAAGTGATTTCGTAGAAATATTTTGGGAGAAAGCGACGAATTCCAAGAACGATGTCAGGAACGAAGTGCAAGTTTTCGCCGCCTAGGTGGTTGCTTCCTACATAGTCGAGGCTTTGTTGATCCCTGGCCATAATTGCATCCAGTCGGTCACAGAGAGCACGAACGACACGTCTATCGAGGAGCTTGTTGATTGGTCCAATCCGACTGAGGAAAAAGAACCGTGGGCACTCCGTATGCTTTGAAGTAGATGCCTTGCAGGCAATTCAGAATGAGGTTGCGGCTTGGGAAGCGCGAGCGGGATGAGTAAAGATACCCTCCACCGCACAGGACACATAGTGAAAATTCCCTGGCCCGGCGTGCTTTGGGCCCAATTCCGAGATGGCCAGGAACCAATCCAAAATGACCTTGAAAAATCTGCCCATTCCGCCAGCGTTCGGATCGTTCAAGATCAACGGCTCTGCGGAAGCATCACCAAAGACTGTTTTGTTTTCCTGCCAGTGATGGGAAAAGTTTTCAAATTCCGCATCGTCACCAAAGAAATGGGTAAGCCATGAGAGCTGACAATGCACAATCGCTTGGTCACCAAGATTTCTGGCATCATAGGCGTTGACAATGGCAATTTTCATCTTGTGAACAGGCATGCCAATCCCGACTATCCGTTTCAATTTCAAATGCAAGACAAGCCATCCAGTCGATTTCTTATACCGGTGCATAATCCGGGGAATACTCTTCGAATACTGCTTGAGCACCTTACCTCCCTGCCCGACATTGCTCTCAGCGAGGTGATTGTAATTGATGATGGATCGGCCGACGGAACAAAAGAAATGTTGATAAGGGACTTCCCCGAAGTGACAAGACTCGGGGCTGATGGATCACTCTTTTGGACTGGCAGCATGGCTTTGGGAATGCAGTATTGTCTCGATCACCAAGTTCCCATTATTTTCTGGCTGAACCATGATTGCAGACCGCTTCCCGGGGCTGCCGAGAAGCTGAGGCAAGCAATTCTTTCGGATGCAAGTGTCGGATGTGCAGCAGGATGGTGTAGAATTGCAGGATATCCGGAATGGCCGGTCAACCCCGGAGTATTGCGAAACCGGGATGTCGGAAGTCTGGAGCCGGGCGAAATTCAGCAGGTGGAGGGTGTGAATGGAAACTTTGTGGCATTTCGCGCGGAGGCAGTGCGAAAGGTGGGGCTCCCAGACAGTCGGCACTTTCCGCATTATGGGGATGGGCCGTATACACTGAATATTGGCCGATCAGGGTTTACGGTCGTGGTTGTTGCAGATGCCCGCGCAGACCTTGACTACGAGGTTGAGAGGAGGTTGCCCCCAAAGTGGAGAATTGCCTTGAGCAGGGACTCTCTTTGGAAATGGC
>JAAUTS010000200.1 GCA_012031345.1 Blastochloris sp.
CTTCACGCTTGTTACCTCCCAAGGTTCATTCAACCCAAGAGCCTTCTGGAAAAATTCCGTGTCTTGCATCCTCCTAGCTTCTCTCCATCCTATTGAAAATCCACGGAGATTACTGAAGAACCTTTTTTATTTTTCTGGGACTCGGTACCTTGGTCGTTTTGATCCTTGGTCTGAGGCAGGGCTCTGAATCCAAGCTGGCTGGAACGGTTCCCGCCGCCTTGCCCGAACCCCTGCGGGCACCGCAGATGGCCATGGAGCCGCAGCCTATCGCAGATGTCTCTGTGCCCAAGCCTGAGACGCTGGGAGCTACGGGTGAGCCGGGTCCTGCGCCTCAGGGACCGGACCCTGCCCTGGCGGGTTTGGAAGCCTTTGCTGCTCCGGGCCGATTGGCCGCAGTGGAGTCGTCAGGAAAAGGGACAATCCCTTGTCGTGCCCCTGAATCAGATGGGAGAAAGCCCGCGGATTTACGTGAAAACCGGGCAATGGGTGGAATCGACCCTGAGTTTTCCCCAGGGTGAGGCGGGGGAAAAGCTGCGGGTGGAGATGCTGGATGGCGGGGTTTTGGAGAGCAAAAACGCGGGACAGCTTCTGACTCTGGGAGCGGATCTGAGGGTGCGGGTGCGGGCTCAGATCAGCGGGAATGAGGGCATTCACCGGGTGCGGGTGACGCGGGGGACGGAGAGTTACGTTCTCAACTACTGGGCGGGAGCGGAAAATATTTATGCGGGGAACGAGTAGGGGGAAGTTTTCAGTTTTTAGTTTTTAGTTTTCAGAAGGACAAGACAAAAAGGTTCACACGAGAAAGATATTATTATGAAAAAACAGACTTCTTGGTTGATGGTTTTGTTGGGGATGCTGGTGGCCGGACAGGTCTGGGCCAACACGGGAACACCCTGCGGAAATACCTCGCCCGGTGGTGGCACCCAGCCTCCGTGCTGTCCCCCGGATACTTCAGGAGGAGCCAACCCCTTCAACGTCTATACGGGTAACGTCACCCGGGAGAGCTTGGATTTGCAGGTCTGGGGCTCGGTGGGTGAACAGCCCTTGCAGTGGTTGCGCCAGAGCAACAGTCGCTTCAGCACCAGCAGCGACCGCATCTTCGGGCAGGGCGGCAACTGGCGTCACAACTTCCAGTGGAGCGTGGCGGATGCCGGAGGCACGGCTTCCAATGGGACGCGGCAGATTCAGATCAACCATCCTTTGGGTGGACAGTATGTATTCCGTGAGCAGGGACTGGGCTCAAACCTGTGGTTGCCTGCGGCCAACGTAAGCCAGCGGGTGGTGCAGGATGGAAACAACTTTGTCTTGGTGCAGGCGGATGGAGAACGTTTTTACTTTTTGAAAACAGGCACCTACACCTATCGTCCCTTGGGAGTGGAAGACAGTCAGGGCAACTACACCAGCTTCAGCTACAACGCGGAAGGGCGTTTGGCCCGAGTGACGGAAGCGGCCGGACGTTACCTGGAACTGAGTTACCAGCAAATCACTCTGGATCAGCGCAGCAAGACCAAGATCACCAACATCGGGGGTGGCGGCACAGCGGGACAATGGAAGACCTTTACCTTAACCACGCCCTTGGAGCGGCGTTACGGCACCTATGAGGGCACCTGGAACAGCTATAGCCGGGTGGCGGAAGTGGAGTTTTATGATGAGAACAACGTCAAGCTGACAGGCACCCCCATCAGCAGTCCGCCCGCGGCGGGTTACAGCGCGGCCAACGCTTTCGATGAAGATCCGGCCACCATCTATCGTGCCCCCCACGCCAATTACAGCTACGTAGGTCTGGACTTTGGCAGCCCCAAGAAGATCAAGAAAGTGCGGGTTCTGCTGGACTACAACCAAAGCACCTCCCCTGGGGGCGATGTTTATGCCTTCAACTCCGCCCCGGCTCCAGTCACCGTGCTGGCCTCGGTGCAGAGCAGTGACGGGCGCAGTGTGCAGTATGAGTATGAGCAAAAAGTGGACAGCAACCCGGACGTGCCCCTGAGTTACCTGGTCCTGAGCAAGGCCCGCTTTGGTGATGGCACGGAAGCCCTCTACACCTACACCCAGCTTTACCCCATGACCACGCCCCTGGTGGAAACGGCCATCGATCCCCGGGCCACGGGCCGCTCCACCCAGATCAAGTATGCCTACAACACCCAGTGGGGGGCACCTCTGGGCATGATCTGGAAGGAAATCGATCTGCCCACCGGAGACCTGCTGGTCACCCTGGGAGCCAGCAGCGGCCACCATCCGGTGGTCACCTACGCCAACGGGCGGGTGCAAAAATTTACCTTCAACAACATCAATGCCAACGCCACGGATTACACCGATGGGCGGGGCAAAAAAAGTTTTTACAGCCACGGCGCAGGCGGCGGCGGTTTCCTGACCAGTCAGAAAGACAATCTGGGCCGGATCAAAAACTACGGCCCGCGTGACCCCCTGGGTAACAACTTGAGCATCACCCAACCCGACGGCACCGTGGAAACCTGGACCCGTAACGCCATCGGTCAGCCCCTCACTCATACCCTCAGCGGCCCGGGCATCACTCCCCGCAGCACGACCTGGACCCGGGACAGCCTGAATCGGGTGACACGGATGGATTACCCGGATGGGACCTTTGTCACGATGAGTTACAATGTCTTTGGTCAAGTAACCGAAAAACGGGGAACGCAACGGTCTGAGAACCTCTATGACCTACGGACCCACGGGTCTCTTGTTGAGCAAAACCATCGACCCGGTGGCTCCTGGCTCCCCCGCCCTGACCAGCGTCTATACCTACGACGCCCATGACCGTTTGGCCACCGTCACTGACCCACGGGGCCGGGTCACCAGCCATCTTTATAACGAACGCGGCCTGCTCACCCAAGTGACCCAGCCTGATGGCAGCAGCATCGTGATGGGTTACGACGCCTACGGGAATAAAACCTCTCAAAGTAATGAACTGGGCCACACCTGGAGCTGGACCTACAACGTTTGGCGTCAGATGTTAACCGCGGTGGATCCGCTCAACCGCAGCACCAGCTACGAGTATGGCCTGCCCGCCAACTGCGGCTGCGGCAACGTGGGTGTGGTCGGGGACAAGCCCGCCAAAATCACCCTGCCCAGCGGTAAAGTGACGGAGTTTTACTATGATAAGGAATGGAACCTGATCTCCCGGATTGAAGGAGCGGGCACCGTGGATGAAGCCGTGACCCTCTACGCCTATGATGCCGAGCAAAACCTGACTCAAACCACCGACCCCCTGGGCCAAAAGTGGAAAACCACCTACGATTCCCGCAACCGCGTGCTGACAACCGTCAACCCCAAACTGGAAACGGTAAACTTTTCCTACGACGCCGCAGGCAACGTGCTGAGCGTGACCGATGCCTTGGGCCGGGTCACCACGAACAGCTATGATGCCATGAACCGTCTGCTCAGCAGCCTCAACGCCAACGGAGAAAACACCCAGTTCAGCTATGATGAGGGCGACAACCTGCTCAGCATGACCGATGCCAAGGGCAACACCTACACCTTTGAATACGATCTGCTCAAGCGCAAAACCAAGATGATCTACCCTGGCGGTGGCAGCCAGGAACAGTGGAGTTATGATGATACGGCGCCCGCTGGTAACATTTGGACGGTTTACACCGCCCGGGATGGTTCTACCATGAGTTGCACCTACGATAACCGTGGCCGAGAAACCTTCTGTGACTTCAGCGACCCCAACACGCCCGACGTGACCAAGACCTATGATGTCGCCGGCCGGACGCTCAGTGTCAGTAGCTCCACGGCTTCATACGCCTACACCTATGACAACGCCAACCAACTTCTCAGTGAAAACACCAGCTACCCCTCGGTGTCCACGGTGTTCTCGGTGGTTTACACCTACGACGCCGACGGCAACAGGCAGAGCCTGACTTACCCCAGCGGAAAAGTGGTGGAGTATGCCTACACCAACCGGAACCAGCTCAAGAGGATTGAGAGTGACTTCAAGAGCGGGCAATTCGTTGCATACACTTATGACAAAAACGGCAACCGCACAGGCAAGAATCTGGACAACAACAGCAGCACCGTTTACGCTTATGACATCGTGAGTCGCCTGACCAGCATCACCGACAGCAACTTGAACGGAGTGTTCAACACGCTGGCTTATACCTTGAACGCGGTGGGAAACCGAACCGCCAAAACCCAAAACACCGTGGCAGAGACCTACGCTTATGATGCCATCGATCAGGTGACCGGGGTCAGTAAACCGGGCAACACTCAAAGCTTCGCCTACGATGCGGTGGGCAACCGAACCAGCGTAACGGCTACCGCACCATCCCTGGCGTGGGTTCCTACACAACCAACGCTCTCAATCAATACACTCAGGCTGGCACTGAAGTACTCTTGTATGATACGAAAGGGAATCTAACCAAAAAGGGATTAACAAACGATTATTCCTACGACAGTAAGAACCGTCTAACCTTTGTGTCCACTGTGTCCTCTGTGGTTCAATTCGCTTATGACTATCGCAACAGACAGGTGAGCCGCACCATTGACGGCGTGACCACGTATTTTGTATACGACGGCTGGAACCTGATCGCTGAATACAACGCTGGAGGCCCGCCGCCTGCGGTGGAGTATCTGCACGGGGCAGGTATTGATGAGCTGATCCTGAAAAAAGGTCCTGGGGGCAATCTGGTGTATTACCATCAAGACGGCCTCAACAGCACCACCACCTGACGGACTTCCAAGGAGCAGTGATCGAGAGTTATCAGTATGATGTCTTTGGAACGGTCAGCATCAAAGATGAGCTGGGTAACAGCCTCAA
>JAAUTS010000044.1 GCA_012031345.1 Blastochloris sp.
CGCCGCTCAAACTAGAGCTGGGGAATGGGCTTAGAACCTAAGATCTGGACTGAGAAGCTGCTCAGACCAACTCGAAACCCGTAACTCGAAACCTCTTCTCAATTTCCCCGGATGATCTCGTCGATGGCTTCCTTGTCGTATTGCAAATGAGCCAGCTCATCCAACACCTTGGCCCGGGCCTCCAACAACTCCCCCTTCATCCCCTTGGCCTTGCCTCGGGGAGCTTCCGCAATGGCTTTCCAGAGATTCACAAAGTCATACATGGTGTTCAAAATGTTGTTCGTTTTGGCATCCACTTTGAAATTCAGATTGTTCAACTTCTCCAACGTGCCCCGATATACCTCCGGGGAAAAATTGCTCACCGTGACATAATCAGGATCAGCATCCCGGGCCAGCTTGGAGAAAATGGTGGGAAGAAAATAACTGCTGGAACTGAAAATCTCATTCAAAGATCCCTGTAGAGACAACTTGACGGGACGCTGCCCCATCGACTCCGTCAAGAGACACTGGGCCGACACATGATTGGGAGCCAACTTCAAGATGGCTTGCAGCTTTTCCCGCGTGGCAGGTTGCCGCAAGGCACTCGCCCCCAGCCCGCCCTTGAGTTGAGGTGACAACTCATCAAAAAGACGAATCGCTTCCTTCACATTTTCCGACCGTGGCAACACCGCCAAGGCCTTGGCCTCATCCATGTCCTTGATGCTGAAAATTTGAATCTCATGAAAAACGTCCACCGGCCTCAACACCATCATGTCCAACATGTCCGGCACGTTCGTCTCAGGAATGGCCACAACTTTCCGGCCTCCCGAAACTGCTCCGGTGATTTTATCCGCACCCCGCCCACCCGGCGCACTTTGCCATCTGCAGTGATGTCTCCCGTCACCGCCAGATTTTCATCAAGCTCCTGATCCTCCAACAACGACAGAATCAAAAGGCTACAGGCCGTGCCGGCAGAGCCGCCATCCTTGGGCGTGTATTTATCCTCGAATCCCAAGGTGATGGTGTAACCCGTGGCTCGCCCTGGGAGCCTTGTCTCGATCATCCGCAACGCCTCTTCCAACGCCGTGCTCATCTGCTTGCCCACCTCCTGGTTGAACGTCACGTTCAGCACCTTGTCCTTGTGCGTATCCTGCACCGTGGCGATCAAATCATTGACCATGCCCACTTGATTCCCGGAGGCCGTTTGAGAAATCAACAGTGAGGAGATCGAGGCCTTGCGTCGTCCCCCCGTGTTGAAACTCTCCTTCGGTCCGCTCGTCGCAACTTGGCCTCCCGGCTTCTCCGTCAGCTTGTTCCAATCCGCAATTTTTTTGGCCTCCGTCAACTCAACAAAAACCAACACCGCCGCCTCATGACGCGGATCCAGTTGAGCCGCCAGCTCCACCATGTGATTTCCCCAACCCTGCTCCCGCTCGGACTCCGAGGCCCGCCATGACTTGCTCAGCTGGAAAATCGATCTGGATAAAGCCGCCGCAATCAAATCCTGTTTCGGCGCCGTCAACGCCTTCTTCTCCATCTGAAATTTAAACACACCCACCCGCGCGTTATCCTCCGGGAAAACCAACCCCGCCAGATCCAAACAACGTCTGGCCCACATCTCCCCTTCCTCTGGCTTCAGCTCTCCCGACAAGGCAAACAACAGAGCGATGTCCAACAAACTCTTCTGCGTCTCCTTCCTGATCTCATCCGTCAACGCCGGAGCCTCGGCATTCCGTTCCGCTTGGGTCCTCCCTCGCCCCCGCCAATTCCCTGTCCCCACAGCCCTGCCACAGCCCACAGCACCATGACCCAAACCATCATGCCTAAACGCTTCATTCTTCTTACGGTGTAACAGATCTCCCCGCTTTTTGCCAAGGCGCAATCTCTCTGCCCTCGACTCCAGCCAACGGATTTCAACCTGTTTGTCACCAAAATGACACACAAGGAGCTTAATGCTTGTTCTTGGTTCTGTCCCTTTTGACATTGTGAATACGCCACTCCCAGCACGCTCCACCCGCACAGGCTTCTCCCTCATCGAGTTGCTGGCCGTCATAACCATCATCGTGATCCTCGCTTCCATGTCCGCTCCCGTCCTGAATTCCCTCTCGAATCAGGCCGGACGCAAAGGCGCCGTCAACATCCTTCTCAACGCCTTCGAACAAGCCCGTATCGTCGCCCTCAGCCAAGGCGTCCAGGCTTATGTCGGCTTCGGTAACGCCACCACCCACCCCAAGGATCCTTACCGCAGCTTCATCATCTTCCGCGACCGCACCGATGACGACCCCGGCACAGGTCAATACGTCGCCGTCACCAAATGGACGTATTTGCCGGATAAAATTTCCTTCAAAAGTGAACGCCTCTCCGTGGTGGGCGACGCCAGCCTTGCCCCCTTCGAACTCACCGTGGACGGCTCCCTGCCCAGACTGGGTAACGGCACCAAAATCCCCGCCCTCGTCTTCAGTCCCAGCGGCTCCATTCAAAACCCCATCGATCCCGACTACCTCAAGCTCTACATCTACGAAGGATTCTATGCCGGGGGTAAAGATAACTTCACCAGCCCCAACCGCACCTTCTTCGAACGCATCTCCTTCCGCCGCTTCACCGGACGGGCCGAAGTGGACATCACCACCGCCAACTAAAAATTGGAACTATCTGATTTCACCTTCCTAATTTCTTATCGCCATGAACCTGCTCCTTCGCCTTCGCAGACCTCCGCCGACAAAAGTTTCCCCCATCAGAAATCAACTTGCGCCGCCTTTCGCGGGGAAATGTGAAATGAGTAATTCCCCACGCACAATGCGCACGGAGCAAGGAGCATGGAGAAAAGACCTTAGTCATTGCCTATCAGCCGATCTTTTCCAACCCCAAGCTCCACGCCCCATGCCCCATGCCATCGCGCGCGCTGCGCGCGCGTTTAGCCTGATCGAAAGCGTCTCCTGCGTAGCAGAGCCCTCACCCTTTGTTCGGAGAACCACTCTGCTTCAATGGGGGCAGCAGGGCATTAAATTCGCCTTTAGGCGATCGAAGATCAGGCTTTAGCCTGATCGAGATCGTCGTCGCCATGGGCATCCTCACCTTTTCCCTCGTCGGCCTCCTGGCCCTCTTCCCCGTCGCCCTCCAAACCGCCGCCGACAGCAAATCCGAAACCCGCATCACCCAAATCGCCCAAAGCATCTTCGCCGACATCCACGCCTCGCCACTCAACGCTGTGGTCATGGTCGCAGGCCCCGCCGGCACGGAAACCGAACGTCTGGAAAATCTCGACACCTTCGACCTCAGCATTACCGGCACCTACTATCTGGCTTATCGCAGTGACGGCCAGTGTGTGGGCGTTCTGACCCAGTCCGACTACGACAACGGCGTCCGTGGCAAGGGCGATTTTTTAGTCAAACTCAACTCCACCCCGGACATCCCCGCCACCACGCCCCCCCTCACCACCCTCACCCTTTCCGTCGAATCCCCCGCCCCCGCTCCCGCCGACAAACGTCAAAAAGTCCTCTTCGTCACCAAAAAAGGAGGATTGTGAAAAAGCAGTTTACGGTTCCCTGTTCACGGTTTCCTGTTCTTCCCAACCACAAACCGCAAACGGTGAACGGTAAACAATCCCAGGCCTTCAGCCTGGTCGAACTGCTCGTCTCCATGGCCATCCTCAGCACCCTCATGGTGTTGCTCTTCAGCTTTTTTGAACAAGCCACCCGCGCCTGGCAAAACTCGGAAAAAAAAGTGGACGCCTTCCGTGAGGCCCGGGCCGCTCTGTATTATCTGAAAAAAGATCTGGAAGCCTTGTATGCCGATGGCACGGAAAGCACCGATGGCACCGTGCCCTTTTTTTACTTCGACGACCCCCGCAACCTCGCTCCCATCAGTTATTCAGGAGCCACCCTCAGCACCCCCGCCGCTCATGGCGATGCCCTCTTCTTCATCTCCGCCCAATCTTCCGATGCCCAGGATAGTGCCAAAGGCCGGAGCGATCTCTGCGCCGTTGGTTATTATCTGGTCTATGACCGGGACAGCTCCGCCATCGGCACCACCCGTAGATCCTACCGCCTGCTCCGCTACTTCCACAGCAGCGATGAAACCTGGCGACTCCCCATCGATCCCGCTCTGACCCCCAGCTCGGGACTCCTGCCCTTTCTCCAGAGTGTGCAGGCGGGCAGTGCCGACAACGCCCTGCTCTTCCCCCCCGCCAAAGGCACCGTCACCGGAGATGAAGTGATCGCCCGCAACGTCATCAACTTTCAAGTCACCCCTTTGAAAAGTGATTTCAGCAACTTCAGCACCACAGGACCCATCCTGCGCCGCCCCGCCTTCTTTGACATCTCCCTCACCGCGCTCAACCTGGAAACCGCGCAGAAATTAAACACCCAGGAAGACTGGCACAACACCAGCAGCAAACTCTTCCTCGAAAACGCCCAAGTCTTCACCCTAAGAGTGGCGGTTCCGCAATAGTTTACGGTTTTATGTTTAAGGTTTACGGTTCATGAGCACGATTACGTCATTCCGCGATTTTGATGCCTACCAGGAAGCACGTGTCTTGGTGAAGAACCTGTATGCCCTGACTCGGCGTAAACCCATCTCATCAGACTATGCCTTGTGTGACCAGATGCGGAGAGCGGCCATCTCGATTACTTCCAATTTTGCGGAAGGTTTTGAGCGGGAGGGGAAACAGGAGTTTATTCAGTTTATTTCCTACGCCAAAGGATCGACTGGTGAAATTATGGCCCAATTGGATATTGCTCTTGATCAGGACTACCTCTCTGCGGAGCAGCACCAAGAGTTGGATCAGGCCGCAGACAAAGTTCGAAAGATGCTGGCCGGACTCAGCAACTACTTGAGAAAAACTGAGCACGCTGGACTCAAATTCAAAAGAACCGAAAACCGAAAACTGAAAACCGAAAACCCAGATCGCAAATCCTCTGGATTTGCGATTATCAGCACTTTGCTGGTCCTCACCGTCCTGACCATCATGGTCGTGGCCTTCCTCCAATCCATGCGCATCGAACGCCTCACCGCCCGCTCCTACCTCAACAAAACCAAAGCCGACCTTCTTGCCCGTGCCGCTGCCCAGAAAGCAATTTCACAAATTAGTCAAAACATGCGTGATCCACTGACTGGGAAAGTCGATTTGAGTTACACCGTAGAGTCATCACATCCTAACACCACGACGATTACCACCCCCAATTATCTGGCTTATTCTCCCGTTATTTTTCTTAGTAGATACGAAATGGACTCAGGAGGAATTTTGCGCAGAAGGGCTACTCCTTTGATTAGCACAATCCAGCCTGATTCTGATTTTAAAAAAGATCTCCCGTCTGACTTCAATGTTGCTCTAAAAAATCTTTTTGAAGAACGCAAAGATACCAAAAAGACTGCGGATTTAAATTTACGGGAAAATATACAGGCGCTGAGCACCCTGACAACACCAACCCCAAATCTTTACTATCGCATCCCACTCTTGGATATCACTGATCCTGAAAATGAATTCAAAGGAAAGTTCGGTTACTTGGTTTTGGATGAACAATCACGTTTGAATCCTTCTTTCCATCGCTCAGCTCCGCGCGAACAATATGCTCAAACCGCCATGGAAATGGCACTGGGCACAGGTGGTTCCGTGTTACTGAATCCGGTGGAACTGGCCGCTTTTTTGTCTGCTCCTATATTGCCTTCGAGTCCTTGGGCCATGGGACAATACTTTTCTACTGCCGACCGGGCAAAAGCACGGCGCCATTTGTTTGGTTATTACAACGTTCCTAACTTGGATGTGATACCAGCAGGTTTAACCGATGCAGGCAAACCTAAATACAACATTAATGAACTAGCCACCAATACTCTTTATGGCTCCACAGCAACTTTGCGCGCTGAAAATATTGCCACCTTAATTAACAATAATTTACCTAACTTTAAATTAAGAGACCCGAGTCTGACTTCAGAAACTGCGGCCAACCAACAACGCTACTTGAATCGCCTTGCAGCCAGTATAGTTGACTACATAGATACGGACTCATCCATAACAACAGTTAATGGAGGGGAGCCTGCGGGTCGCGATCTTTTCCCGTTGGTTACTACATTGGCCGAACACTATTCTTGCGGCTCGGAAACTGGCAGCGGCCCTTACAGCACTACGGTTCAATCCCGTATTTATGTTCAACTATGGAATCCATACACAAGTTCGGTCACGGGTTCGGCAAGAATTATTGTTAAAAACAGAATGCGTGTTCGTTATGGAACTGGGATTGTTACCCCTTTCGCGAATTACAATCCCTCGGCCATTAACAATATCACCCTAAGACCCAACGAATTTGTTGTTGTGGCGTTTTCCTTTTGTCTCTCAGACATTCACCAGTCCTACTGGACCCAATACTACAACAACAGCTCGACCCAACTGGCTTTCATCCTCTGCAGAAACTGCAGACCAATCAACATGGGTGCCCTTTGAGTTTGAATGGAATGGACAACTTGTGGATATGAATCGGCGAAGCCCAGTTGCTCCAGGAGCCGCACATTCTGGTATGACCCGTAATGCCAAATCGCTTACTTATAATGCTCTACATTACCAGGTTGCCTCTCTTCCCACCTTCAGCCATCTGCGAACGGTTGGCGATCCCCGCTTCACTTATCTTAGCAACTATGACTGGGGATCTACCATCAGTGGTGATTCTACTTACGGAAGCAGCACCTATTGGAAAGGCCGGAATCGCGATGCCGAGCCTTATAATCAGAACTTTGTAAACACTTGGGCTGCTCGTGACTACGTAAGAGCCAATCCAGTTCTGGGAGCCACTCCTGGCGGAATTACCTCGCCACCAGATTCCACCTCCTCTCCTTATATTGAAACTATAGAAGCCAAAAATGCACCTTTATATATCCGTAACAGCACAATGCTCTCCATCGCTGAATTGGGAAATATCTTTGATCCCATTCAATCAGATAACACTGGCGCAGCTCCATCAGGAGGATCTCCCTCCAGCATTTTCGTTGCAGGAGGCGGACGGTCCTTGAGAATTGGTCAACCGGAATTTACCTACCTAAATACAACAGGTAGACGAGCCATGGAGCTTTTGGATTTATTTACTGTCAACCCAGCTCTTGCGGCCTCGGACTTTCCTAAATACTTTGGACGCATCAATATCAATACTGCGGGCCCTGAGGTTCTTCAGGCTCTTTTTTACAACATTGAAATCAAATCAGATGAAGGCTTTCACCAAAATGATCCTGCCAAAATCAGCAAGCTAACCGAAGCCAAAGCAAAGTTGCTCGCTGATGCCATCATCAAAAACCGTCAAGACAATGGATACTACACAAAACTTTCAGACTTATATCGCCTCTTCACCATGACCGAGGCCGCCTCCTCTGCGCCTGCTTGGAACCGGGCTGAAACCTACCAGCCAAACTGGGGGCAAATCCCACTCTTAATACAGCCCCTGAAGTTATGGATCGAGCTCGGGAAGAACTATTTGTCAAAACAATCAATCTTATCGACGTACAATCCAAGGCTTTTCGTATCTACTCAACAGGCCAAGCCGTGAATCCACTCGGTCAAATCACTGCTCGCTCATATTTGGAAACTATTTGCACCCTTGAAACCGTCATAGACAGCTCAGGACTGACTACCCTCACTCCTAAAATCATTCATGAACGTTTTTACTAATTTTTATGAAAATAGTATTTTATTTTAGTTTAGCTTTGATTCTCGTCCACCTGCTTTCCGCTCAGGATTTGCCGCACCCGTCGAAGACGAAAGCCTGCCTAAAGCAAGCGTTCAATTAGTTAATGCAACGTCCGCACCTGAAATTTCTCTTTCTGTTAATGGAAAGGAATTATATCCAAACTTTCCCCAAGGTCTATACACTGCAGATACGCCGCTTCCGGATCTTAAGCCCAGATACACGATTCGCGAAAATAAAAGCACCCTGTCTACAGATTTTAACATTACCCTACAGGCTAACACAAATCAGTCCGTTGTAATAATTGGAGATTTTAGCCTCCCGGAGGATCCCAACCTCTATTTCCCTGGTGTGCTAAAGGATTTTGAAGCCAAAAAGCAATCTTCTGGCCCAAATAGTGCTAAGCCAAAACCAAATATTCTTTTTCTTGTCTTCGACCACAAACTGTCGAATGAAATTTCCCCACTGCGCTATCGTATCCTTAATGGTATTTCAGGAACCCCAATCACATTAAACCCTGTCAATTCTGAGAAAGTAACCATTGAGCCAGGGGCTTATCATGAACTTACGGCACAAAAGCCAGTAGAGACTATTTCAGTAACTATTGGTGAAAAGAATTACCCCGTTTTTATGAATCAGCAAGGGCTGGCTAGAAATGCTTTGATAATTTTTTATAGGACAGCTGATGGACCAGCCTTTATGAGGGCCTTCGAAAACACCCAAGAAACCTTTAAAAGTCTTGAAGACTTGGAGACATCTGAAGCCAGACCATAAGCTGCCTTTCTAGCTCCATTTTTCTCTGTGCTCTCCGTGTCCTCTGTGGTAAATCCCAGTCCCCTCAGACTTTCACCCAGGCTCCCTTGGCATCCGACTCCAGACAGGCGTCCAGCACTTTTTGCACCTCGGCTCCACGCACAAAATCCGGCGGCTCCGCCCGGCCCGTCTGGATCGCCCGGATGAATCGGGCGTAATTGTCCGGCGTGGCCGGTGCCTCCATACTCTGCCATTGCGCCTTGTCCAAATCCGGCCCCGCACACAAACGATATCCCGTGGTGGATCGTTCCGAATCAATTTCCACCGCCCCCAAGGTCCCGGCTATTTTCAAATACAACCGGTTGGCATGACCACTGGCCCAACGTGTGGTCTGAATCGTCCCCAAGGCCCCATTCTGATACTCCACCAACATCACCGCAGAATCATTCGCGTCCAAGACATATTCCCCCACCCGATTCCGCGGCGCCTTGGCAAAAGTTTTGAGACGACACAACACCGCCGCCAGGGGTCCGGCTGGAAACGTGGCAAAATCCACAATATGCACCCCCACATCCCCCAGCACCCCATGGCTCCCATGTTTCTTGGACAAACGCCATAGCCAACCCGAACTACTACGCCAATCCCCCCAAACCTTGCTCGACAGCCACGATTGATAATAACTGGCCTCCACATGACGCAGGTCTCCCAGCACTCCTTTTTTCACCAACTCCGCCACCGCCTGGATGCAGGGCCAGTCGCGATAGGAAAAGTTCACCATATGCATCACCCCCGACTTACGGGCTGCCAACACCATCTTGTGGGCATCCTCATAATTCAACGCCAATGGTTTTTCACACAAAACATGTTTGCCCGCCTTGAGACACTGAATGGACAGCGGCGCGTGAAAGACGTCCGGCGTCACGATCGACACCGCGTCCACCTGCTCCGTTTTCAAGAGCAAACTCAAATCCGTATAAGCTTTTGGAATCCCATGTTTGGCACAAAAGTCCTGCACGCGCAGCGGATCCACATCCGCCGCCGCCACCAACTCGCAGCCCGCGATTTCCTTGAACTTTTTGGCATGTTGATTCGCCATGCCGCCCGTGCCGATGATGGCCAGGCGCACAGAAACCCGCTTCTTGGGCCTGGATGTTTTTTTCATAAAATAAAATCTGAAACTCGGGTCAACGATGTCCCTGCGTGGAGCGTTCTGCCGCCTGCTCGTCCACAGGCAATTTTTCCAGTGCGGGACTGTTCGGACAGGTATCAGGAATATTCACGGTGGCCCGTGCCCAGCGGACCGCATTTAAGATGACCAACTGCACTTCTTTTTGGTGATAGGTCGGGTAGGTCTCATGTCCCGGACGAAAATAAAACACCCGGCCATGCCCACGCTGCCAGGTCGCCCCACTGCGGAAGACCTCGCCTCCGCTGAACCATGAAACAAAAATCAACTCATCCGGCGTGGGAATGCCAAAGGGTTCTCCATACATCTCCTCCGAGGCGATTTCAAAATACTCCCCCAACCCCTGAGTGATGGGGTGCGAAGGGGCCAGATTCCACAAACGTTCCTTGTCATTGGCTTCACGCCATTTTAACGAACAGGTCGTGCCCATCAGTGTCTTGAAAATTTTCGCATAATGTCCGGAATGCAAAACAATCAGGCCCATTCCCGCCAAGACCCGCTGCTGAACCTTCCTCACCACCTCATCCTTGACCTCGGCATGAGCCTTGTGTCCCCACCAAATCAAAACATCCGTCTCCTCCAACACCGTCCCACCCAGACCATGTTCGGGATCATCCAACACCGCGGTTCTCACGCTCAGATCCCCATGCCCTCGCAGGGAGGCAGCGATGGTCTCATGCATTCCCTCCGGATAAAGGGCGGCAACTTTCGGATTGGTTTTTTCGTGGCGATACTCGCCCCAGACGGTCACGCGGATGGGTAGGCTCATTCTTGAGTGCTATCTGGCCTCCACGCTTTGTCACCTGTTTTCTGCTCCTACCTCACTACGGGAAGCGGAGCGACGCGGAATCCGCTCCAGGCGGGAGTGTAAAGTCGGAAGAGCCCCCCATCTTCTGAAAACTAAGTGCTGAAAGCTATAAACTTCCCCTCGGCTCTTCATCTTATAGAGACGAACTTCTTTTCCGAAATGTAGGGCGTTTGTGTCAAACGCCGCTGCCTCACGGCACATCCTCACCCACGGACCATGTCCCGCAAAACCTGACAGGCGATGAACCAGGTGCCCCGCCAACTGTAGTGGATTTCCTCACCCGATTCCTTGGAGGAACGCAACAAGCCGATGTTCAGGTTATACTTCATGGTATCTCCAAACATGGCATCCAGAGCCTCCTGCGCCGTCACCCGTTCCGAAGCCTCCACCACTTCGTTCAAGTTGAGAAACGCTTTATGTTGCTCCAACAACTCACGCATCGAGTAAGCTTCCAGGCAGCGGTAGAGCTGAACGTGGGGCGGCAGCTTCAAGCCGTAAGACAGCGGATAGTCCCAAGTCATCCACAGTTGCCCATCCTGAGCCCGGGTCATGACCAGCACATACGAAATCGCCACGCCCCCCTGCCGCACCAGGGCCAGTCCTGCCACCCAATTCTTTTCCCGGTGTTCAAACAGACGGAATCCATACTCAATCGGAGAAGGTTTCAACCCATACTCCCCTTCCATGGTAAAATCCGCCTCCCTCAGTTCCTGAGTCAACTCTCCCCAATCTTCAAATTCCTCCAGCTCCAGTCTCTCTTTGACCAGACGACGCGAGAGCGAAAAGCGCAGGCGTCGGGAAAGATAGATGGCTTGGGCCAGGGGCAAGGCGAACCAACCCAGTAAGCCCACCAGGGTCAACACCCAACTCTCCGTCGTAAACCACACGGCCAGGGCCACCGTTCCGAAAACCAGCCAAAGTCCCAATCTCCGAACCCAGCTCCACCCCGTTTGCAAACAAGCATAGGCCAAAGCCAATGTCCCCAAACATGCCAAGACTTTATAAACCCAAGGTTCAAACATCCCATCACTCTAGCCGCAATTCCTTATCCGTAAACCCGTTTGATTCCTCTCTTCAGGCTAAAAAGCAGTTATCCGTTGTCAGCCACTCGAAGCTTCTTCTCCCTTGCCCCATTCGAAATGAGAAATATGAAATTAGAAATTTCCCCCATCCCAATATAGACACGAAAAAGACCCGCCTGGCTTGAGTTGCCAGACGGGTCTGATCTTGATCCTACAGCACGAAGCCGGGGATTAGGACTGAACGGCTTTTTCTTTCGGACCAACCGCTTCCGTCAGCGCCTTAGACCAGGAACCGAAGAAGCGGGGCTTGCAGGCCGCGGCAAACAGAGCCGGAGCTTCCCTGCGCACGTCCCCACTTTGGAGCCGGATGCCACGCTTTTTCAGATCCGTGATGCCTTCCAGGATCATCTGTTTGGTCCAGCGGCGACGACGACGCACGGCCGCGTAGTCGATCCCGGCTTTCTCCACCGCGGCACCCCAGTTGCCAAAACGGCGACGGGCGGTGGCGATCAGGGGGTTGGCCGTCTCGTCCATGGTCTTGGAACTCAGATCCGCACCCATGTTTTTCAAACGGCGGATTTCGTCCAGAATGCCATCCTCATCCCAGGAGCGGTAACGGTAGATTTCTTCCGGTGCCAGACCCGCCGCAGTCAGGGCTTCTTTCCAACTGCCAAAGTGGTTCGGACGAATGGCGGCATACACCATGGAGTTGTAGCTGCTCAACATCATGGAGCGGAAGGAAAGATCCACGCCTTGTTGATAGAGTTCCTGCACCTTGGCCACGATCAAGTCCTTGGACCAGTCCTGATATTTGCGAACGTCATCGTAGGCGATGCCGGCGGCTTCGATGGAACGCTTCCAACTGCCGAAGTAGCGGATGCCGGCGGCGAGAAGTTCCTGGTAATTTTACGGACATGATGGGAGTAGAGGGCATTACCTTCGGATTCCCAACGGCGGATTTCGGAGCAGACCAATTCCTTGGTCCATTTTTTATTTTTACGTGAGCGTAGTTTCATATGATATGTCAGTGGATGAGGGTTGAGTGGATAAAGATTACTATTTCTAATTCTTACAATACACAGAACTCTTCTATTGGCAAGAATGGTGCCAGAAACAATTGTAACTTCTTAAAAGCTTCCACTGGAAGTCTTTAGCGTTGTTTATTTGGTGAAAAGCTTAAAAATTGCTTTACGATTTTTGCACTTATTTGGGCACCTTGGCTAGTTTTTGCCAGGCGCTGACCACCTGATCCACAGAAATCCGGGTCAGACAGGCCATGGGTTCCGACCACGCGCAATGACGCTTCAGGCAGGGACGGCAGGGCAGGGAGCTTGTTAGGATTTCCAGATGTCGGGCACGGGGCGCGGTTTTCTTTTCCGAGCTGGCCCCGAACAAAGCCAGCACGGGGGCACCGCTCAAGGCAGCCAGATGCAGCGGGCCGGAATCGGTGCTGAGGACCAGGCGGGAGGCCGCCATGAGAGCCAGCAAGGCGTCCAACTCCGTCCCGCCTCTCAGATCCAGCACATTGTCCGCCAGGATGGGAAAAAGGGACCGCGTCCCACCACAACAAACTTCTCCTCCGGCAACGCCCGGGCCAGTTCCTCGTAACGTTGCCAGGGCCAGAGTTTGGTCCCCCAAATCGAATAAGGATGCAGCACCGTATAGGCTCCTTTGATCAAACCCCAGCTCGGAGACAGGTTCTGGGACTCTGCCGAAAGATAACAGGGAGCCAGGGCCTCCCCCGAGCCCAAAACCTGGGCCACCGCCCGGGCATAACGATCCACGGCATGTTCCGCCGCATCCGGCACCAGCTCCGTGTAAGCAAAGCGCGAAAACTCCCGCGCCGACTCCAGGCCGACCCGTCGCCGCGCTCCACTCATCCAAGTCATGATTCCGCTCCGGGCCAGACCTTGCAGATCCAGGACCACATCCACCTCCTCCTCCCTGAGTTCACGCAACCAGGAGGCGATCTCCCGGGAAGCCGTGCCCGCTTTTTTCCAACGTCGCCTGGGGAAGAGAATGATGCGATCCACCGCCGGGCAGGCCCGCACCAAGGCCTGGTAATCTTCATCCACCAACCAGATCAATTCCACCTCCGCCGCCAGCCGTTTCAGATGGGGAGCCAACAACAGAGCCTGGGCGACATCTCCCAGAGCCGTGGGTTTGACAACAAGCACCTTCATGGACAGACAGCCCCGAACGGGCCCGGCTCAGACCGCATTGGCCAAACGTTCCGCCAGACGATCCGGCAATCCCACGCTCATGATCTTGGACTGGGCCTTGGCCAGATCGTAGGGCACCCGGCGCAGCTCGATGGTCCGCTCCTTGGAATCATAAATCACGTAAGCCGCCCGCCAATCCCCGTCCCGAGGCTGACCCACCGAACCGACGTTAACAAAGTAACGTTTGTCCGGCTGCAGCACCACGCGCTTGTAAAAAAACTCATGCACCATGGTGTCGCGCACAAAAAGATGCGGCACATGGGTATGTCCAAAAAAACAGGCCTGCGTGCGCTGATAGGTGAAGCTGGCCTCCGCATCCGCCGCCGTGAACACATATTGCCAACGGGCCGGACCATCCAGAGTCGAGTGAACGATCGTGAAGTCACTCACGGATTTTTGAAAAGGAATGGAACGCAAAAATTTCTTCTGCTCATCCGAGAGCGCCTCCCGGGAATACTTCATCGAGGCATAGGCCAGGGGATTAAAATGCTCAATATCACGCTCCTCGGAAGCCTCCTCATCATGATTGCCTTTGACGATGGGGCAGCCCAGCGCGCGCACCAGCTCCAGACACTCCGAGGGATTGGCGTTATACCCGACGATGTCACCCAGACAGACCGCGTGGGTCACTTTCTGTTTTTGCATATCCTCCAGCACCGCCTCCAACCCTTCCAGGTTGCTGTGGATATCACCAAAAATTCCAAATTTCACGAAATAGGTTTCCTATCTATCAGATACGACAGCCTGCCAGTCGCATAACCTACTCAGGGAAAATCCGTTTATCGAGTGGAATATTCAGTTCTTTTCCAACTTCCGAATCCGCTCCTCGATCATCCCCCAGCGACGCGGCCCCGGCCCATGCTCCTCCGAACTTTGCCAAAGCTTGACCCAGTGGGCATAAGCCTTCTCCCGCTCCCCCGCCTTCTCCAGCGCAAACCCCGCAAAACGCTCCAGATACACCGGCGCCCCCTCCTTCTGCGAGGCCAACTCAAAATAATGCGCCGCCTTTTCATGATCCTGAAGCCGTTGTTGATAAAGCAAGGCCAACATCTCATACAACTTCGGCTTTTCCGGTATGGCCCGGATCCCTCTCTCATACAACTCAATCCCCTGCTTGATCCAATGCATGGACTCCACATTCCGCATCCGTGGCCCCTCCCCCCGCTCCGCATCCCCCGAGAATCGTTCAGCCGACACACTCGCGTTATACGCCATGTGCCACCCTGCATTTTCCCAAAAAAAGACACCCTCGGCTGACAGCAACACCACCATCTCCGCCAAAGCCCGCAGCCGCGTCCATTGCTGCTCCTCCCAAGCCGTCGTCACAGACAACCATAAAAAATTCGCCGCCACCCCACGGAATCCTCCCAGTGCCGCCAGAGTCATCCCCTGCCCCAGACTGTCCCGCAGCTCCATCGACATCGGCGGCAGCTCCGCCCCATACATGATCTCACTCCGTTCCCGGGCCAGACGCAGCTCCCAAGGCACCTTCAACCCGGCCCAGACCAACAACACCAGCACCGCCATCCCGGAATGACGTCCCCAGCGTTTCATAATTCCCGATCCTCAAACACCAGGGACGATACCAACAACAGAACCGCCACATACACCACGGAATACACCAATAACTCCGCCGACCCCGCCCAAGGCGGCGCGTTCCCCGCGATGATTTCATCAATCAAATTATACGCCTGGAAGTCCGGGATCAAAAACGCCACCAAGGCCAAAAAGCCTTGTTTCAACCAGGACGACCCGCCGATTTCTTGCAGCCACACCTCCCGCGCCACCGACTGAAGATGCCCCACAAAATAAACCAGCAACGTCGTGCAAACGATGAAGATGGTCGAGGTGGCCATGGTGGAAAAAAAGACCGCCACCGCCGTCACCACCGCCAACTTGGCCCAGATCAACACCAGTGCCTGGAGCAGATTCAAGTCCCGCGACTGCGCCGTTACCGCCGCAATCATCTGCCGGGCCTCCTCCCCGCTCTCCGCCGGAGGCAACCCCAACAAACCCAATTGTTCCTTGGCCCAAAGCACCCCGGCAAACAACAGGGACATGATCAACAACATCAACGTGATCAAGCCCAGCAGGCCCAGATATTTCCCTAAAATAAATTCATAACGCCGCACCGGCTTGCTCAACAACGTGTGCAGCGTCCGCCGCTCGATCTCCGCCGGGATCAACTGCGCCGCCCCCATCAACGCCACCAGCGTTCCCGTAATGCTGATCGCCGCATAACCCAGATCCTTCAAAAACTTGAACTCTTCCTGAAAAGTCAGGCTGGTCAAAAACAGCGAGCCCAACACCAGGACCAATCCGAACAGGAAAATCACATTCAACACCCGCTGCCGCAAGGCCTCCACCAGGGTGTTGCCCGCAATCGCCTCAATCCTCCACCAAGTTTCCTTCAGGCTTTTCATCCACTTTTCCTCCCCTCCGCTTTCCCCCGCTCCGGTAGGGACGAAATAAAATACTCCTCCAACTTTACCCTCGGGCTGCGGATCGAAATCTCATCCCCGGACCACCCGGCCGCGCCCAGCACCTTTCTCAGCTCCTCCTCACTCCGCCCGGACCGGGGCAATCGCAACTCAAACTCATCCGGCACCTCCAACAACTCCGCCAAACTCCCCTCCTTCAACTTCTGGCCCAGATGTAAAATAGCCACCCGATCCGAAACCTCCTGCACCTGCTCCAACAAATGGGAGGAAAACACAATCGTTTTACCCCGCTGCTTCAACCCCAGAATGATGTCGCGAATCTGCCGCGACCCCAGCGGGTCCACCCCCGCCGTCGGCTCATCCAACAACAACAAATCCGGATCATGCAACAAAGCCTGCGCCAGCCCGATCCGCTGCAACATCCCCTTGGAATACGTCTTCAGCGGGCGATGCCGCGCCTCCTGCAAATCCACCAACTCCAGCAACTCTTCCATCCTCGCTTCCAAACTTTTCCCCTCCAGACCACTCAACTTCCCGTAATAACGCAACACTTCCCGACCACTCAAAAAATTAGGGAAATAGGGATTCTCCGGTAAAAACCCCAGGCGTTGCCGCGCCGACATGGACCGGCCGGTGCCCCAAAGATCCGCGCCTCCCCCGTGGAAGGTCGCAGCAAACCCAGCAACAACTTCATGGTCGTGCTCTTGCCCGAGCCGTTCGGCCCCAGCAACCCAAAGACCTCCCCCGCCCGGATTTCCAAATCCAGGCCCGCCAACGCCAGCAACCAGCCCCGACGCCAATTCAACTTGAACTTTTTGCCCAGTTGACGCGTCTGCACGCCGGCTCCCCCTCAATGCTTTGCCTGCTCATGGTTTTGTTTCCAAACTTCGCTGTTCCGGTTCTTAAATTATTTCACAATCCGAAAACCCGCAACCGCTCATCCACCGCCACCTCATAACTTTCAATCTTCTTGATAAAGCCCTTCAAATGACTGTCCAACAACTCCCGTAACATGGCGTTCATGTCCGTCTCCTCCCCCTGCACCAGCAACTCCACCCGGCCATCCTCCAAATTTTTCACCGTCCCACACACATCATACCCCTCCACGATCTGCTTGACCGAGTAACGGAAGCCCACTCCCTGAACCTTCCCCTCATAAAATAAACGTCGCGCCTTCATCTGTTCTGAATTCTTTACTTTAACCAGACGTTTAACCTACCCTGTGAACGCATTCAGATCATAGCAAAATCCTCCCTCCTTCCAACCCCCCAACTCCCCACCCCACCATGACCGTCTCCTTCAGCGAAATCAGCCGCATGACCCTCTTCCGGGGTTTCGATGCCAGCTTCATCCAACTCCTCGACCTTTTCTTTGTTGAAAACACCTACGAGGCAGAAACCACCCTCGTCCACCAAGGCTCCTTGCAAAACACCTTCTACCTCATCTTCGCCGGAGAAGTGGAGGTCTTCCATCATGTCGATCAGGTCCGCGTCTCCCTCAGCACCCTGGCGGCGGGACAATTCTTCGGGGAAATCAACCTCTTCGACCCCGGCCTGGCCACCGCCAACGTCATCACGCTCACCCCCGTGCGCACTCTCGAAATCTCCAACGACAAATTCAGTTACTTCATCCAACACAAACCGGAACTCGCCGCCGATTTCACCTTCCAACTGGCCGAAACCATCGTCAAACGTTTCCGCAACAACAACGAAACCCTGATGCAGGAACTCGGCAAACCGGAAAACATCCTCAAAGCCCAACAAGTCGATCGCGGCCCGGTGGCTTGAAACCCGCCAACTACGGCGCTCCTTTTCCTAACAACTTCAACCGGTTGGAACTGCCCACACTGATCTGATACCAGCCCTCCGGCGTCTTTTCCAAAACGCCCTGAACCTCAATCTGCTGCCGGTTCTGCACCAGTTCCTGCAAGTCGCCGCTCTGCAACACCACCACCCCGCCCGCAAACAAATTCAAACGCAGGGCTTCCCGCCGATTTTTGCTGAAATACAAATAACCCACCTCGAAATCCGCCGGCACCCCGCGGATGGTGATTTCCCGACCCACGTTGCGTTGTAAAACTCGAGATTGCTGGGGGAATTCGGACGGGCCGCTTCCTGAGCCGCCCGTTCCTCCACACTTTGCCGCTCACGTTGCTTCTCCTGCTCCGAAAAATAGTTCCACCCAAAATACGCCAGGCCCAGCACCACCAACAAACCCAACATCGCCCCGCCCACGGGCAACCAGGGAAAGCCGGGGCGCGCTGCCGACGCACTCATGGCCGGCGCGGCTTGCAGGGAGGCTCCCGCCCGGCCACTCAACTCACGGGCCAGTATCCAATGCGCCATTTCCCGCCGCGCTTCCGGGGGAAGATTCAGGTAAGCCTCTTTGATTTGCTCCAAGTTCACGCCTGCACTTAGAAAGCTTTTCTGGGGAGGGTCAACGCTTTTTTCCAACACCCCAGCCTAGCGCCTCGGTGGAATCCATTGACAGGGATCCTGCACAACCTTGTGCAGGAAGCGGCCCAGGTCCGTCGAGGCCAGATCCTCCAACTTCATGTCACGGACAATTTTCCAGTTATCCGTTTTCGGCCAGTGCGGAAATCGGTCCTTGAGATCTTCAAATGGCTCCAGTGCTCGATATCTCCGGCCCAGGATTCGTTGCACGGATTTTCTGAAAAATAATTCTCAAAGGAACGCCGCTCCAGAATGTGACAAAGAATCCCCGCCTGACGGCAGGAACCCCGGAATCCAATCCGGTCCTGACCCAGCTCAGCCCGGGCCGATGCCTTCTCGCTGTCAATCAGAGCGTAAACGTTCTGCCCGATTTTTTTGACTTCGGCCAACTCATCCCCCCGGTTCGGCGTGATCATACTGCCTCCACCCAAAGGCAGCAGGATGATGTCCCGGTCCGCCTTCATCTTGAGCAGAATTTGACGGACCGCTTTGATTTCTGTCGGACCCTCCACCAACAGGACTTTGCTGCAACCCTGGGTTTGCTGGGCGGAGAAGCTGATCTCTCCCATCACTTCACTGAGACGTTGCTCGGGATGAACTTCCTCCACTTCGGTGTGGCTGTCATCCGCACTACGCTTGACCAGGTAAGTGCGGTCCGCCACGGTTTTGGCCAGACCGCTGTTGTGGGAGGCAAAGACCAGCCCCTGACGGGCCATGCCGCTTAGTGCGGTGACAAAGGCGGATTGGAAGGAGGGATGAAAATGACACTCTGGCTCATCAATCATGATGTGATCCGGCTTCAGTGCCAGGGCATGAACCATCAACTGAATCGCCTGAGCCAAGCCACTGCCCACCTCCTCCAGCGGATATTCACTTTTGTCCACCTGCACCACGAGCGGATGCGCCGGCCCCGTGCTGACCATGGCAAAGTGACGGAGCCGGAAGAGATTTTTGATTTCATCCTCCAACCGCGCCGCCACATTGTCATGCGCCGTCCTGGCCGGATGAACCAGCTCACGGTATAGATCAATAAAAGCCTGGCCGTGACGCAAATCATAGGCCTTGATGCCTCCCTGGGTGGGTAAGGCACGGAAGGATCCCACCACCATGCTGCGGCTTAAGGAGACCAGGCTCTCCCGCCAAAGATTCAGCAGCGCAGGTTGCTGCTCCAGAGCCGCCGCCCCGCCGCCTCCATGCTGAAAGCGACCCTGACAATGCAGGTGACTGCGGCTGATGATGATAAAACATTCCCTGGCCCAGGGTGCTTCCTCCAACTCGGGCCGTCGCGACAGCTTCAGGCCAAGCACCAGATCGTGGAAGTTGCCCCGGTGGAAGAGATCCCGCGACATCACCCTGATCCGGCAGCGGGGCAAGGTGAAACCCTGATCAAAAGACTGAGACAAGCCTCCGGGCTGCCCCCGCCTTTTGGAACAAAGGACGCAACTCATAAAATAGACGGAGCAGCGTGGACTTACCCACGTTGTTGGCCCCGATCAAAGCGGAGATGCCCCGCTGCAACTTCAAGCGGGCCGGAGCCAGGTCATTGAAGCAGCGATAGTTTTGACCGAGATCTCCAGGTTCATGGAATCATGGAATCATGGGATCAGAGTCGCGCTTTGAGTTGCTGCGCCCGGACCAGGGTTCGTGAATGTCTTCCCCACACACAAGT
>JAAUTS010000201.1 GCA_012031345.1 Blastochloris sp.
GACTTTAATTCCGCCATGCTTCAACCGAACGGGACCATTGAGACCGCCATGTCCACCCGCCAGGATCAGGGTCAGGAGATTTTCCCCCACCAACTTGGAGCGGCTTTTTTATGGATGGCCGGCATCACCAATCAGGATCTTTATTTGTCTTCCGCCCAAGCCATTTTTCAAGGGAATGAAAGCAGCCTGGTGGGCTGCATTTGGTCAATTTATGTGTTGAGCCGGTTTCCCCATCTGGAAGGCAGGGAGCCTATCCCTCTCGCTCCCCTCCGCATGGACAAGCCCGTGAATCAAGTGAGTCGTCGCCGCCACGGTGCCTGGTCGATTACCTGCCTCGGAAACGCCCTATCTGATGCGGCTGCGATTTGGCGAGGTCAAAATGGTGGCGATGCGGATTGATGCCTGCCATCAAGGCTTGGGCGCGTTTAAAGTGGACGAGTTTACCATGGAGGCGGATCAGGTCCGCATGCTCAGTTCGGGGGACTTTGGAGTGCGGCATCGACCCGGTTATGAGCTCCCCTTGGGGCGGCCTGTGAATATCTTCAACATCGAGGAGTGGGCCAAAGCCCAAAAGCAAAGGGAGTATGTCCCGCAAGAACCATTGAGAGCAGCACTCAGCATCACCTATGGGCAGGAGAGTTCCTGTGAATTGCACTATCAAAATCCGGGAGGTCTGGAGGGTGTGCTCGGTCAGATCTCGCTGGATTTTGCCGCAGGCACGGTTTGGGAGCAGGAGGGTTGTCTGAGCACGACCTTTCCCGGGCAGGTCATTTTTCTTAAAGAAGGAAAAGCGAAATTGTGGGTGGGTGGGGACTATGTGGAAATCGACGGCGGGCATTGTGAACACACCACCCTGTCGCTACGCGGCACCGCTCCCTACCCGCAGGGGCTTCGTGTATTGATCACGTTTCGCAGCCGGGCGGATTTGCGCTTGAAAATCCGTGGGGGACGCGGTCCTCGCCTGCTGCCGCTCAAGCCAGGAACCTGACATGGGGCGGATTATTTTTAAAATTTTCCAAGGTGCTTGTGTTCTATCCGTTGTCCTGGTTTTGCTTGGCCCAGCCGCACTACAGGCAAATGAGCAGGAAAAACTGCATCAGTCCTTTGGATCGGAAAAGGCCTCGGCGGAGGCTTTGATTGGTATTTTCTATGATTTCAAACAAAACCAGCGGCGCGAAAAAATGGCCACAGGGGCGCGGGTTTATACGGATAGTTTGGATGACTTCTTTTTCAAAAGTCTGGATGAACAAATTTTGCAACGTTTTTTCAAGGCGACCCGCCCTCTTTATACCACGCAGATTTGGATGCCGCGCATGGATGCCAAACAGGCACCGCAGGCCTTTGGGGTTGAGGATTTTGTCAATCCCAGTCATTGGATTGTTCATTATAAAGGGCAGGTCATGGCCCCAAGTTCCGGAAGCTTCCGTTTTGGGGAACTTCAGACGACGTGCTTACTGTTGCCATCAACAACAAGGTGGTGCTGGTGGCCAATCACCCCGGCACACCGCTCCGTAAAACCAACTGGAGCGGTCCTGTCAATTTTGAGAGGGTTTCCATCCCGAAGTTGAGGCCGGGTGATTGGATGGAGCTGAAACAAGGTGAGATCATCGACATCGACATCGTGGTGGGAGAGCGTCCGGGAGGTTCCTTTGAAGCTATGCTGGCTTACGAGAAAAAAGGGGTGAATTATCCCAAGGAAAAAATAAAGGCATGACCCTGCCCCGTTTTGCCACAGCACCCGACCCCGCCAACGGTCTGACCGAGGATCTTATTTGGCGGGCGATTCAATGAGGCCGCCCTTGAGTTGGGTGCTGAGGCGTTCCGGAGCTTGATCGAGTGTCGGCGCTGACTTAGTTTCGGTAGATGGATCAAGCTCCCCTGACTCAACCCCCTTTTCTTTGTCTCGACTGGTCAGAGTGTTTGGCTGCGGGAGGATGGTCGGAGAAGGAGACGGGGGAATTGCGGGAGGAGGCGGGTGCCTGGCTGGGTTGTGCGCCTTTGAGTGTGACCCAGAAGGCGCATCTGCCACCTTCCGGAGACAGGCGGGATTACTGGAGCATCCCTCCCTATGCCTGGCCGAATTTGAAGCAGCAGGATGGGCAACCCTGGATTTCGCGGGATGGCGAGGTTAATCCAGCTTTTTATGAATACGATGCCTTCCGCTTCGAGACACTGTGCGAGGCGCTTCCCCGCCTGATTCTGGGCGCGAAGGTTCTTCAGGATTTGTCTCTGGCACGACATGCTGCGCTCTTGCTCAAGACATGGTTTCTGGATTCGGAAACGGGCATGAATCCGCACCTGACCTATGCCCAAGTTGTTCCTGGGCGCGCTGCGGCGGAGTCGAACGGGATCATAGACACCAGTTCTCTGGTATTTTTGTTGGACGCAGTGGAGCAGCTTCCCCTCCACGATCAGTGGTCGGCGCAGGATCAGGCGGCGTTGCGAGGCTGGGCTTCAGCTTATCTCGATTGGTTGTTGGACAGTGTGCAGGCGCGTCGGGAGGCGGAACATCATAACAATCGCACGGCCTGGCTCCACGCCCAGGTGTGTCGCCTGGCTCTTTTCGCCCATCGCCCGGAGTTGGCACGGCAGCGGATCGAGGCCCATGTTTATTCAGAACTGGACCTTCAATTTCAGCCGGACGGATCGCAGCCTCACGAGTTGAAGCGGACCCTGGCTCTCACGTATTGCAGCTACACGCTCATGGCCTTCGGGGCTCTGGCTCAATGCGCGCGCGCGTTGGGCTTGGATTTATGGTCATGGAAATCTCCACGGGGTTCCAGTTTAAGGCAGGGTGTGGAATGGATGTGTCCTTATTATTCCGGTCAGGCATGGGCCTGGCCCCAGATCAAACCTTTTGAAATGCGCTCCGCCGCCCTGGTTTTGAATCTGGCCTGGCAAGGCACGGGGGAGGAAAGCTTCCGGGTCCTGCGCGACCGGGTTCGGCGGCAGGTCTGGGACGGACTGATTTTCAGCAAATCAAGAATGGCCTGCCGTCGGGTGCCTGTGCCGTTCAGGGAGAGATGAACCACAGAGAACACAGAGGGCACAGAGGGGTGGGAAGTTTCGGGTTTCTGGTTTCTAGTTTCGGGTTTGGGAAAGAGATTTTAGAAAGTTTTTCCCCCTTATCTTCGGCGTCTTGGCGTTCACCAAATTTTCTCTCTCAACCAAATAAAAAACAAAATCCCCTCCTCCCTCTGTGCCCCCTGTCGTTCTCTGTGGTTCATCCCCTCTTCGCGTCCTTAGCGTCTTGGCGGTTCACCGTTTTTTGAGGTTCCCAAGTCAGCGCAGGGAGGCTCCCCGGTAGCCGAGGGGGTCGAAATCGACTTGTTGGAAGCCGCAGGATTGGATCGAGATCGCGATGCGGCGGATGGTGTCGGGTTTGAGCAGTTGAGGGGTTTCCTCCGGAGAGACCAGCACCAGGGCGCGTTCCCCGTGATGTCGAACGCGGAAGATGCGGAAGCCTTCCTGTTCGAGCACGGCCTCCGCTTTTTCGATTTGTTGGAGTTTTTCCGGGGTGACTTCGAGGCCGTGGGGGATGCGGGAGGAGAGGCAGGGTTGGGCGGTTTTGTCCGCCACGCTGAGTCCGGCGGCGCGGGCCAGGGCGCGGATGTCGGCCTTGCTCAAGCCTGCTTCGCGCAAGGGAGCCAGAACGCGGAACTCCTGAGCCGCCTTCTGACCGGGGCGGAGTTCCCCGGCATCGTCCGCATTTTCCCCGTAGCAGAGGGCTGGGTAAGCTTCGAGCAGGGCGATGCGCTGCATTTGATCGAAGAGTTCGTGTTTGCAATGAAAACAGCGGTTGAGCGGGTTGGCTTGGTAGGCCGGGTTTTCCAGTTCACGGGTGGCAATGACGCGCAGGGGGAGCTGCCAGGTTTGGGCGAAGAGTTGGGAATCGGCCAGCTCCTGACGTTTCAAGCTGGGGGAATCCGCCAGGATGCCCAGGACGCGCGAGCCCAGCTCCTGATGGGCCACCCAGAGCAGGTAAGCACTGTCCACCCCACCGGAGTAGGCGATGAGGGCCTTGGGCAGGGAGCGGAGAAGTTCCCGTAGCTGCTGTTCTTTTTCCGCAAGGGAAGTCATGGTTTTTTAAAAAATTATCACAGAGGACACGGAGAGCACAGAGCAACTTTCTTTGTTAAGAACCAGATCGTTTGACTGAAAAATAATTTCTCTGTGTCCCCTGTGGTCTCTGTGGTTCATTTTTTATAAGATCAACATTGCGTCTCCGTAGCTGAAGAAACGGTAGTGGTTGTCGATGGCGCTTTGGTAGGCGCGGCGTTGGAGTTCGAGACCCATGAAGGCGGCGACGAGCATGAGCAGGGTGGAGCCGGGGAGGTGGAAGTTCGTGATCAGGGCGTCGCAGCGTTTGAAGCGGTGGGGGGGGTGGATGAAAATGTTGGTTTGGGGCGGGGCCGGGTTTGAGTCTGGGGTTGGACTCCAGGACGCGGCAGGTGGTGGTCCCCACGGCAACGACGCGCGGGGCGCGGGTCACTTTTTCCGCAAGGTGAGGGGCGACTTCGTAGGATTCGGTGTGCATGGGATGATCCTCGATTTTTTCGACTTTGACCGGGCGGAAGGTGCCTAGGCCAACGTGGAGGGTGATGAAGTCGTGTTGGAAGCGGGAGAGGAGTTCGGGGGTGAAGTGAAGGCCTGCGGTGGGGGCGGCCACGGAGCCCAGCTTTTGGGCATAGACGGTTTGGT
>JAAUTS010000202.1 GCA_012031345.1 Blastochloris sp.
GCCTCGGCACCTGCTTCATGAACGGGTGGATCGAAGAGCAGGTCAAGCAGGTCATCGGCGCCGCCGGCAACCCCGACATCGCCATCGCCCTGGTCCTGCCCGTCGGTTACGTCGAAGTCGCCCCGCCCACCCCGGCCGCCTGCCCCAAGGAACTCACCGTGTTCCACGAGCGGGTGGCGTGAGGGGCGCTTGTAACAGCCGCTGAACCCCCTTCCCGCGTTGGGCACGTTTTCCACGGGGTGTATTCGATTGACTACAATCAGTCTGATTTCAGACTGATATTGTGAAGACGGTCAACCTCAGTGAAGCGAAGGCCCATCTGGGCCGCTATCTGCAAAAAGCTGCCAGAGGCGAGACCATCCTCATCGCGGAACGCAACCGGCCCAAAGCCCGCTTGATGCCCCTGGAGGACGGCTGGGTTTCCGGCAAACCCAGCCTCCGCGTCATGGCAGGGACCTTCACCGTTCCCGAGGATTTAAACGCCGCCCTCTCCTCCTTAGAAAACGATTTCTACGGCACGTGAGAAAGGTGCTGCTCGACACGCAGATTTTTCTCTGGATAGCGGCCCAAGAGGTAAAGCTGACCTTGACCTTCGAGGCCACCCTCACAGGTGGCATCAGCCCTAAAAAGCTGGAGAAAACCCGAACCGCCCTGCGCGAACTCGGACTCGATGAGGATGAATTGAAATCGAGCTAATGGAGTCTCAATTTTTCCATGAAAGTAGTGCTGAACTGGCAGAAGTTGGATAAACTCGCTGAGAAAAGTGAGGATTACCTGCGTCATTTTTATGAGGATCAGGAGACCGACAAGCAACGGCTGTTTTTAGCCTATTTAGATGATGCAGGCCTAAGACATGGGGAGGATCGCCAATTTGGAATACGCGCCCGCGTTCATTTTAATGAAAAGGAGACGAAGCACTTTTTAATACGACCCTTTAAGCCAGAAGAGGAGGAAATCCAATCTGTTTTAGGCTTCAAGGTGGCGGTAGAGCATAATCAGTTGGTTGTGCTTAGCACCGTCCTATTCCCGGATAACCAGCCATCAGAACAAGAGCAAATTTTCCGGGGAGAAATTTGTGAGACAGCCGAACCTGTAAATCGTGTAGGTCCAATAAGTTTAACCACACACTGTGATGAAGAGGCTCTTGAATTCCTTGAAGAGCTGCCGATGGTGGCCGCATCGCTCCAAAATCATCTATCAGGCTGGAAAAAATACTTGGAATGGCGTCAACGCCTTGCCGAAGAAAAAGCCAACAAAACCTACCCTTACAAAGAAGCCGAGGTTTTCAATGGCGGGAAGGTGGTGCGCGTTCTTCTCCAGGAGAAACATTCCTTGGAACTGATCAAGAATCGCTTCCAAAACGAGTCACTCAAATTGGTGGTGGAAAACGAAAGAACGAGCCAAATTCCACCAGGCAAAAAGCCTGTGACGCTTCAAGGGGAATGTCAGCGTGTTCACAGCCCCGAACACCGCAAAGAAAGCACCCGGGGCCGTCATGGCTTCCATAGTAGACGGGAGGGGGATCCACCTGCACCCAATGTCTCTGTGTGGGTTGAAATCAAAGTTCCAGAAGAACAACAGGAGGGCATTTCGGACAAGGTGAACGATGAAGGATTACTCCTGATCGACATGTCAGGGGAATTGGCACAAATCGCAGTCCAACTTGATGGACTGATGAGACTGGCAGAAGGCCGGGCCTACAATCCCAGGCTGTCCAGTTGGATGTTCAACATTCAAAAAGCATTGCCCCCTTCAGAGGAATCTCCCAGTTGGAGTCCCACACGTAAGCCAGGACCCAATCCAGCGCAGTCCAGGGCTATCAGCAGCACTCTAGCCTGCAGCGATGTCCACTTGCTCTGGGGGCCACCGGGAACCGGCAAAACCACCGTGATTGCAGAACTTTGCGCCCAAGAGGCGATCCGAGGTAACCGTGTGCTGATTGCCTCCCAGGCCAATTTGGCCGTGGACCAAGCTCTTGAGCGATTGGCTTCTATTCCCCAACTCAGACCCATGCGCGTTTCCAGTTCGAAGCGTAAAAATTTGCGGGAGAACTACAGTCCTCTGGATGATTGGCTGAAGAACGTGCACCAAGCCATAAGCCCGGATAAGGAGAAGGACCCAGCCTGGAAATCCCTGCTCAAAGACTGGAAGGAATGGACCCGAACAGAGAAAAGAGGAGACCGAGAAGAATGCCAAAGCAAGTTGTATAAGCGACTAGCCAACGTGATCGGTGCCACTTGCAACGAAACCGGAAAATCCGATTTCATTAACTCGGCGGATTTTAACCCTTGGTTTGATCTGTCTATTGTGGACGAAGTCAGCAAGGCGACACCTCCAGAGTTATTGCTGCCGATGCTGGTCGGGAAGCGTGTCCTATTGGTCGGGGACCACAGGCAACTCCCCCCGGTATTCCGCGAAGCCAGCTTCGAAGAAGCCGTGGAAAACGAAGAAATCACCCAAAAGACAGGGACGAATTTGCGGAAATGGTCACCAGCTCACTTTTCAAAAAATACTTCGAGTTTGCGGACCCACAGATTAAATCCGGCCTGGATGAGCAGTATCGAATGCATCCGGATATCATGGACTTGGTTAATCACTTTTATGCTGATAGTCCGCTGGTGGCAGGCGGGGGAAGAGAGAACCGGGCCAAGGACCGCTCCCATGCCCTGGAATTCAGGGGTGTTGACGGTCGGACATTTCTCCACAACAAGCTGAGCGTGCTCTGGCTTGATTCGACAAAGAATGAATGGGGAGAACCCGTCTCTCATGACAAAATTGGGACATCTCCTTATAACTATACCGAGGTATCAACCGTTGAATCTTTTGTTGAATTACTGGCCAAATCTCTGGCAGTTTCAAAGAACCAAAACAAGCCACCTGAATTAGGCATCATCAGCTTTTACAAGGCACAGATCGGAAAGCTGCGCGAGTGTCTGCGCGAATCAAAAAGCATCGATGCTTTTGCGGATTTTGACCCTGAGCGTGACATAAACACCGTGGACCAATTTCAGGGCAGCGAGCGCGATATCATTATACTAAGCCTTGTCCGCACCGGTCCCAAACCAAGCGAGTTTGCCAAAGAGTTTCGACGCTTGAATGTGGCAATTTCGCGAGCCAAAAAACTACTGGTCATCGTAGCCAGCAAAGAGCACTTCGCTGCAGCAAACATCAGTTTGCCATCAAAGGACGGAAAAGAAGAAGAGCAAACGACGTATCTGCATATTTGGGAAAAAATCAAAAAGCTGGGCGGTGCTCATAATATCAATCGTGTCATTAACACGATGGGGATAGGCAACTCATGAAACTTCCGCCTCGGTTTAGGTGCCTAGAACAAAAAGTAATGATTTCCTTCGCCGAAATACGACACTTGAGTTCTTTTGAGTGGGTCATGCTCAGGGTATTGAAGGGCTTTACCTGCCGGGCACCGTTTGGAATGGAATGAATTGGCAGCGAAGTTGTGTATTCATGAGGCTCAATTTTTGAAAGCAGCAGTGGCCAGCTTGATTGAACTTAAGCTCATTCAAGATCGTAATCCAGAGACTCCATGCGGGGACTTGGATCTACTTGATATAACAGAAGAAGGGGCCAAGGCCTTGGAAACTGGATACATGACGGCCAGTGAAATTTTCCAGGATGAATTCGAACTCTACTTTAAAGCAGATGATTTAGAACCCATCCGTTCCAGTAATTTCCTACGACATGAAATTCCGGGAGCGCAATCTCAAAATTGCGAACCGCTTGCATTCGAGAAATACTTGGAAGCTTTGAAATCGACAGTGTCCAGAGAGGATTGACGCCCGTCAATCCATCATAAAAGTTGAACCTATTCATCAACTCGCCGTAACGGTTGAGTTGCCATCCAAGGGGGGTCGTCAGTAATTCCCGCAAATAGCTTAACTCAGCGGCGGAGGCACCCTATTGGAATTGGATTTCAATGGGCGGGGGGTTGCTGAATTCAGACTAACTGCAGCAAGACGAAGCGAAATCGTCACCGCTGCATCAAGGTCGTATTCAATGCGCTCAACATCCGAATAAGTTTGCTTGCTTTCACCCGACAAGCCAGTCCCACCGGCTCTCAAGCCTGTAGGATCAAAAAACTCTTCGTCAGCATTCTCCTCAAAAAGTTTGTCGTAAGTATTTGGTTCAAAATCTGTGTCACGAGCTTTTACACCGGAAGATAGCACACCTTGTCCTGAATCTGAAGTCCCAGAGTTTTCATTCATCGCAGAATCTCCGAATCCTGCACCACCCATTCCTAATCCTACACCACCCATAAATAAGGTGCCCGAGCCCGCGTGCGAACGACGAGACCGAGAAAAACGAATCTCCGGTGAGAATGATGCTCCCGAGGGTACCGGCTTACTAGCAGCAGCTATAGCTGCTGCAGAGGGTGCTGGGTTGCTTGCCGCCGCTGGTAACGGAGTATGGGCAGATTTTGGGTTTTGTTTTTCAGGATAAAAAGTCACTTCGACAACTCCCAACTTATCGTTGGCTTTAATTCCTGCAGCGGCTCCCTCCGAGCTTCCCAGTTCATAGAACGTAAAACATCCCGAGTCATCCGATGGATGCTCAATTTCAAACTCGGTATTCGGAAATAGCCGAAAAAGCCCCATGTCTTTCCCATCGATATGGATCTGGG
>JAAUTS010000203.1 GCA_012031345.1 Blastochloris sp.
ACCCGCCGCTACACGGGCCGAGGCGACCCCGTGCGCCAGCTAAAGCCCGACGCCTCCGAGGCGTGCGAGCAGGCCGTCGCGTTGCTGGCCAAGCACCTCAAGCTGCCCCGCAAGCCGCGCACCATCGAGTGTTTTGACATCTCGCACATCTCCGGCGAACACGTCGTGGCCAGCATGGTGCAGTTTCACAACGGCGAACCCAATCGCGGCCACTACCGCCGCTACCGCATCAAAACCTTTGTCGGCAACGACGATTACCGCGCGATGCAGGAAGTCGTCGGGCGGCGTTACAAACGGCTCTTCGAGGAAAGCAAACCCATGCCCGACCTCGTCGTCATTGATGGCGGCATCGGGCAAGTCCGCGCCGCGCTCAAGGCCTTTGCGGACAAGGGCTCGGACGGGATTATCCAGGTTTCGACGGGAGGCGGGGAGTTTGCGTCGGGTTTGAATGTGAAGGACATGGCTTTTGGAGCCATCGTGCTGGCCGAGGCCACGCATCGGCTCGCGGAAAAATACAACGTGTTGGTGGGCTTACATACCGACCATTGTCAGCCCAAGAAGGTGGACAGTTTTCTGAAGCCTTTGATTGCAGAGACCGCGCGGCGTCGTGCGGCGGGACTGAACAACTTGTTCAATTCCCACATGCTGGACGCCTCGGAACTGCCGTTGAAGGAAAACATCGCCCTCTCCAAGGATCTGTTGAAACTTTGCGCGGAGAACGAAATCATCCTCGAAGTGGAAGCTGGTGTGGTGGGCGGCGAGGAGGACGGCATCGATCATTCCGATCATCCGGCCGACAAGTTATACACGACGCCGGAGGATATGTTGGCGGTTTACGAAAATTTAAAGGGCGTGGGTCGTTACATGTTTGCCGCGACCTTTGGGAATGTTCACGGCTCCTACAAGCCTGGCGCGGTCAAGCTGCGTCCTGACATTTTGAAAAAGGGGCAGGACGCCGTCATCGCCAAGTATGGCAAGGAGGCAGAGTTTGATCTGGTTTTCCACGGCGGTTCCGGGACGCCTTTGGAAGAGATCCGCGAGACTCTGGATTATGGGGTCATTAAAATGAACATCGACACGGACACTCAATACGCTTTCACCCGTCCGATTGTGGATCATGTCCTAAAAAATTATGATGCGGTGCTCAAGGTGGATGGTGAAATCGGGGACAAGAAAGCTTACGATCCGCGCAACTACTTGAAGAAAGCGGAAAAGGGCGTGGCGGATCGTTTGGCTCAAAGCTGCGATGATCTGCGTTCCAGCGGGCACAGCCTGTTTGGGAAAGTTTGAGCCCATCCGTTGTCGCGTCTGGGGTTCCGGCGCGGAGATAAAATCGGGCGAATAAATCCAGGGGCACAGGCTCTCATGTAGATGAACTGCCATGGATTTATCTGAAGTCATCGTCATCATTCCGGCCCTGAATGAGGAGCAGGCCCTTCCCCAAGTCATTCGAGATCTGAAAGCGCGCGGGTTGAATCAGATCCGGGTGGTGGATAATGGCAGCAGTGATCGAACGGCGGAAGTGGCGAGCTTGGCTGGTGCAGAAGTTTTGTTTGAAGCCAGGCGCGGATATGGGCAGGCCTGTTGGACCGGATACCAGGAATTGCCGGAGCACGTGAAGTGGGTGCTGTTTTGTGATGCGGACGGAAGCGATGCCATGGAGGATCTTCCTCTTTTGTTGGCGGAGGCGGAGGAGCATGAATTTGTTTTAGGGAATCGACGGGCTTCGATCGAGGGGCGTCGTGTCATGACTCCGGTGCAGAACTTTGGGAATGGTCTGGCGACGACATTGATTCGGTGGGGTTGGGGTTTTGCCTATCAGGATTTGGGGCCGATGCGTTTGATCCGGCGTGAGGCTTTGCTGAAGCTGGGGATGAAGGACCGGGGTTTTGGCTGGACGGTGGAGATGCAGGTGCGGGCGGTGGAGGAGGGATTGCGAATCAAAGAAGTGGCGGTGGGGTATCACCCGCGCCAGGGAGGACGTTCCAAGATTTCCGGGACTCTGCGGGGCAGCTTTCAGGCGGGGAGTATTATTTTGAGCACTCTGGGTGTTCTTTATTTTAAAAAAATGACAGATACTTTTGAGGTAAAAAAGGTCTGTCCCGTTTTGGGAGGGATTTTGATTTTGTTGGGGGCGTGGTGGATGAGTGGTCAGGGGGAGTTCAACAAACCGGGGGTGGTCCCGGTTTTTTTGCAGGGGGCCGGGTTGATGGGTCTGGGTTTGATGCTGAGCTGGAGTGTGCGGAGCATGAGCCTTGTTTGGTTTTGGTTGGTGGCGGTGTTGGCGCGCTTGCTCCTGTTGCCGATGGTGCCGGGAGATGACATATGGCGTTATCTTTGGGAGGGGGCGATTCAGAATCAGGGTTACAATCCCTACCTGTTGGCACCAGCTTCTGAGCTGTTGGAGGGACTAAGGACAGACTGGTGGTCGTGGATTAATCACCGGGAGATTACGGCCATTTATCCGCCGCTGACCCAGTTGGGTTTTCGAATTTTGGCCTGGATCGCGCCGACGGTGTTGGTTTTTAAGCTGGCATTTATCGCCGCAGATTTGGTGGTTTGCTGGTTGCTGCAACGCCGTTTTGGGAGGGGAGCCGGGTTGATCTATGCGTGGAATCCTCTGGTGTTGTATTCCTTCGCCGGAGGTGGGCACTATGATTCCTGGATGATTTTGGCCGTAACCTGCGCGTGGCTGCTTTGGGAGAGGCAGGATGGGAAGGGAGTGGGCTTGTTCTTGGTGGCTGGGTTGATGGGCTGCGGTGTTGCGTTGAAATATGTTTGTGCGCCCTTGCTGGCTTGGATGTTGTGGGAGGCGGGCAGGAAATGGGGTTGGAGGAAGAGCGGTGGCATGGCCTTGGTTTCCACCCTGCCCTTTTTGATAGCGGCCTTGATGCTTCCTGGTCTTGGGGAGATGAGTTGGAAGGAATGGATTCCGAGGGATTTTGCTCAATATGCGCGAAGTGCCGAGTTTGTTCCGCACTATCTGGAGGGAGTCTGGGAGGAATCCAAACGTATGAACCAGATTTTCCTGCCAGTCGTCCTGGTGCTGGTGTTGTGGCGTTTGTGGAGGAGTCGTTCGCTGGCGTATTTTGCCGAGGAGTTCTGGTTGCTGCTTTTGCTGCTCTCACCGATCATTCATGCGTGGTATTTTACTTGGGCACTACCCTTTGCGGTGGCGACCAGAAATCTGGGCTGGCGTCTGGTTTCCGTAAGTGGGTTTGTTTATTTTATGTTACAGGACCGGGTGGCGAGGGGGGATCTTTCCTGGAAGCTGACGGAGCTGGAGCGCTTGGTGTTGTGGCTTCCGCTTATTCTGGGTTTTGTTGGGTGGCGTTATTTGAGGAGGAAATCCACGGAGGCTGAGTTATGAGTCCCGTGGTGGTGGTGATGTTGAAGGAGCCGGTGCCGGGACGGGTGAAGACGCGTTTGGCTGCTGCCGTGGGAGAGGAGGAGGCCTGTCGGATTTATCGCGGACTGGTGGAGCGTCAACTTTCCGTTTTACCGCAGGATTGGGAGCGGGAGATATGTTTTGCTCCTGACAATGCGGAGGCGGCGATGCGTGCGTGGTTGGGGAGTGGTTGGCGTTACCATGCCCAGAGCGGAGGAGATTTGGGGGAGCGTATGTGGGCGGCGGTTGAGCGAAACAGGCCCGATGCGGAGCGTCCGGTGATTCTGTTAGGGGGGGATTGTCCCTATGTGGATCAGGACATTATGAAGCAATGTCGTGAACGCTTGGAAAATCATGAGTTGGTGATCGGGCCCAGTTTGGATGGGGGATATTATTTGTTGGGTTTGAAGAAAGGAATTCCTGAATTGTTTCGGAACATGAGTTGGAGCACGGATGTGGTGTTGGCGGAAACTCTGCGTCGTGCGGGGCAAATGGGAATCAGCGCAGGACTGCTGCCGGAACTTGAGGATGTGGATGAGGTCGAGGCTTGGGACAGGGACGAAAGAAGTTTTAAGTTTGAGGTTTTAAGTTTTAAGAAGCTTCTGCTACAAGAACGTATGCGTAGCTTGATGCTTATTTTGCGGTGATTGCTCCCTTTTGGCTCCGGGCGGAGACTCTGCCTTTTTCCACGGTATTCAAGGGTGAGGCCCAATTTCAAAAATTATTGGAACAAGGTCGGAGAGAAAATTGGGCGGCACTGCCCCTGGGGGAGAGGACCACACGGGTGGGTCTGGAGTTGTGCGGAACACCTTACAAAAATTTCACTCTGGAGATCGACAATCATATTGAGGCGGCATCGGTCAATTTTCATGGCCTGGATTGTTGGACATTTTTTGAGATCGCACTGAACACGGCGCGGCTTTTAAAACTGCCCGAACAGGAGCAGACGCCCAGGGCATTGCTGCATTTGATTGAGCTGGAGCGTTATCGCGGGGGACGTTGTGATGGAACTTATCTTTCCCGCATCCATCATTTGGAGGAGTTGTTTGCCGACAATCAGGCGCGTGGGTTGATGAAGAATATCACGGGGGATTTGGGCGGGGTTCGTATCCAGCGCGAGGTGAGGGAAATGACGGTGGGGTGGAAGCATTATCGATATTTGATCCATAACCCGGAGTTGCGTCCGGAGATGGCGGCGGTGGAGAGGCGGATCACGGGGATGCGGGTGCTGCACATTCCGAAATCTCAAG
>JAAUTS010000045.1 GCA_012031345.1 Blastochloris sp.
CGAGGAAGGCGGTACTGGCGGGGGTTTGCACGCGGATGTTGGGACTGACACCTTTTTTCCAGAAGTTTAAAAAAGAGGGAGGATTGATTTTTGGCGATGGCCCAGACGAGGAGAGGTTGTCCCTCGGTGCTGACGGTGGTGGCATCGAATCCCGAGTCGATCAATTGGAGTGCCAGGTCCGTGTGGCCATGGGCCAAGGCTTCCGCCACGGGGGAGACGGAGCTAGGGGGAGGAGGGGGGGGGAGTTTTGGCAGCGAGGGGTTCACTGGTCTGGGGCTGAGTGGACGCGGCGGGAGGACTGGAGCTGGGTGGAGCAACTTCTGTCAGGGTTGATTTTTTAAGCCGTTCCTGGGTGCTGGCGGCGATGAGGAGTTTCAGGATTTCGGGGTGATTCCGCGCGGCGGCATCGCCGAGGGGACTGCGGCCCTGCTTGTCGGGAAGGTCGGCGGACAGGGAGAGGCTGAGAAGATAACGCACAGCCGTCCAGATGGCCCGCTGCGGACGCAAGATGCAGGGCGGAGCGTCCGTCCGGGAGGGTTTGGCTGGCATCGGCACCATGATCGACGAGGAGTTTCATGGCGTGGATTTGGTTTGTTTCAGCGGCGGCCATGAAGGCGCTGCGTCCGTCCTGAGATTTCTGGTTGGGATCGAGTCCGGTGCTGAGGAGTCGGGTCAGCAGGAGGGTGTCGCTGTGTGCGGCGGCTTTGACGAGATTGTCCGAGCTGACTTCGATGCCTTCCTTGACCAATTGTTGTTTGATTTGGTCGGGAGTTTTTTGACAGGATATGAACAGTAAAAGAGTCGGGGAGAGCAGGGCCAGGAGGATGTTATAAGGGGCTTTGGGCATTGAGAAAAAGTTCCGCACCGTGGAAATATAGCGGAAAGGGGGGAGTTTGACCAGTTACGAAAGTGTGAAAGAAAAACCCTGAGAGCGGGTTTGATGGCTGTAAAGGGTGTGACGCTGAAGGGGCTGGAAGCCGGCGGAGAGAATGGCCTGCTCGATTTGTTGAGGGGTGAGACACTCCCCGTGTTGACCGCCGGATTCGCGGGTGATGGATTCTTCATACAAGGTGCCGCCGAAGTCGTTGCAGCCCCAGTGCAGGGATTGGCTGGCGAGTTGGAGTCCGAGTTTGACCCAGGAGGTTTGCAGGTTGGGGATGAGGGAATCAAAATACAAACGTGCGAGAGGATAAAGACGTTCGGCGATGTGCAGGCTGCGGGCTTCGAATTGTTGGAAGTCCAGGGGTTGATTTTTTTCGGCTGTGCCGAGGACTTTTCCCAGACGATTTTTATAGGGAATGAAGGCGAGGGGGACCAACTCAGTAAAGCCGCCCGTGTCGCTTTGAATGTTTTTGAGGCGCTCAAAGTGTTGTCGAATGTGATCCCAGGTTTCGATGTGACCATACATGACGGTGCAGGTGGAGGGGATGCCGAGTCCGTGGGCACAGCGTATGATGTCCTCCCAAGTCTGGCTGGAAAGTTTGTTGCCGGAGACGCGGCGACGGACTTCATCCACCAGAATTTCAGCAGCGGTGCCGGGGATGGAGTCGAGGCCCGCTTCCTGAAGTTGGATCAGGATGGAGCGGTGGGAGAGTTTGGAGCTTTGGTGCATGGCCTCGATTTCCATGGGGGAAAAGGCGTGGATGTGGATCTCAGGAAAGCGGAGTTTAATCTGGCGGACCAGGTCAAGGTAGTAATCAAAGCTCAAGCCGGGGTGGATGCCTCCCTGAAGACAGACTTCGGTGATCCAAGGGGTTTGTTCCAGACGCTGCACGATCTGGCCGGGGGTGTGGATGTAGGCATCGGAATCCGAGGCTTTTCTTTGAAATCCGCAGAAGGTGCAACCTACATTACAAATGTTGGTGAAATTGGCGTTGCGGTTGACGACGTAAGTAACCACGCCGCTGTGCAGGCGTGAGTTCAATTCCCGAGCAGCTTCCTGTAACTCGGAGGTGGGGGCATCCCAAAGATTCATGTCGTTTCAGAATAAATATGAAATTTCAAATGGGAATGGGAATTTGAGAATTTCTTCCCAACAAATTAGAACGTCATGGGAATGAGGGCAGGGTCTAGCCATGCGGAGTGATGATGGCTGGGATAGATGGGGAGACGTTCTTGAAGGTCACGTGCTGCGGCGTGAGCAGCGTCTTGATAGTGTTGTGGGGGCGCCCAGGGGTTCAGTGGGTTGACTTCGTCGCGATGGCTGGAGATGCCGCCGAGGTCGTCCACATAAGGCAGGAGTTCACGCCAATGAGGATTAAGATTGGGTGGGATTTGGATGGGCACTTCCGGACAGATTTCACGCCAGTAGCTGATGAGGTCGAAGTAGTCCTGCAGGCCGGGGATAGGGCAGTCGGGGGGGAGGGATGAGGCGTGGTTGGGGATGAAGTTTTGGATCAGAATTTCCTGGAGTTGACCGTATTCGCGATGAGAACGGGCCAGGGCATCCAGCGAACGGAAACGACTTTCCAAGGATTCCCCCAAGCCAATGAGAATGCCGGAGGTGAAGGCGATTTTGGCTTGTCCGGCGGCGGTGAGGGTTTTCAGGCGACCGCTGCTTCGTTTTTCGGGAGCGATGTCGGGCAGGTCTTCGATGTTCTCCAACATCAATCCCATGGAGACATGGGTGGGGCGGAGGCGGAGAAGTTGTTCCAGGTTGAGAGCCCCGTAGTTTCCATGGGGCAGGAGGCCGGAGTCGAGGGCGCGGCGTGCCACGTATGAGGCGAAGTCAATGAAGTCGGTGAAGCCCCGTGCGTGGAGTTCCTTTTTGATGTGGGGTAATTGATCGGGGTGTTCTCCTGAGATGAGCAGTGCCTCGCGCGCGCGCTGTTGACGCGCGGAGAGGAGCAGTGTGTTGAGCGAGTCCTCTGACAGAAGCCCTTCCCCATCACTACGGAAGCCACAGTAGCGACAGTGCCAGGGGCAATCGTGAGTCAAGGTGAGGGTGATGGAACGGGAGTAGCTGATGGGGCCTGGGCGAAGCTGGGGCATGGGTGGAAAGGTTTATGTCTTTTCAAATGGAAGGGCAAACGCTACTTGCATAAGGATACATGAATTATTCCGCTGCAAAAGAAGCCAGACCATTTTTGACCTTTCTGGGGGTGCTGACCTTGATCGCTTTTTTTTATCTGTGGTGGCTGGCCCTGATTCCGATGCTGTTGTTTGGCTATGTGATGTATTTCTTTCGTGACCCGGAGCGGGAAATTCCCACGGATCCACAGGACATCGTCAGTGCGGCGGATGGCAAGGTGATTGCGGTGGATGAACTGGTGGAAGATTATTTCACCAAGGCGAAGATGAAGCGGGTGGCGGTTTTTCTTTCGGTATTTGATGTTCATGTGAACCGAAGTCCGGTGGAGGGCAAGGTGCTGAAGATTCATCATCATGCCGGGGAATTTCTGGATGCCCGTGATCCTGAGGTGGACGTAAAGAATGAGGCCCAGCATTGGTTGTTGGAAACTTCCAGGGGTGCGGTGGTGGTCCGGCAAATCGCGGGATTGATCGCCCGCCGGATCGTGGCTTGGTCGCAGGAGGGGGATTCCCTGGCCAAAGGCGAACGTTTTGGAATGATCCGTTTCGGTTCACGCACGGATCTGTATCTCCCTTTGGATTGTGAGATTTTGGTTGAGGTGGGGCAGCGGGTGCAGGGGGGAACCTCGGTGGTGGCGCGTTGGAAGGATAGGGGAGTGTGATGAAAGATTCTGAGCCCAAGTTGGTTTATGTGCTGCCGAATTTGATGACGGCGGGGAACCTGTTTTGTGGATTCATGGCCATACTCAAATTTTGAAGGAACCGTTGACCGGATCAATCTGGAAGATGGTTGGTGGCGGCACTATGAGATGAGCCTCTTTTTTATTTTGGGTGCCTTTATTTTTGACATGCTGGATGGAAGAGTGGCGCGTTTGGGAGGGCAGGAAAGTCCTTTTGGACGCGAGTTCGATTCGCTGGCCGACATTGTTTCCTTCGGAGTGGCCCCGGCTTTGTTGGTGTTTAAGATTGTTCTGTTTGAGTTGCCCAACCGGGTGGCTGGGTGATCGCGGCGGTTTATTTGATCTGTGGCGCCTTGAGGTTGGCGCGGTTCAATGTGCTGGCTTCGTCCCCGGACAAAAATGCGTTGAAGGACTTTACCGGATTTCCGATTCCGGCGGCGGCAGGTTTGATTGCCTCGATCAGCCTCCTGTTGTTGGATGTGTATGAAAATGAGCGGGTGATAGGAGCTTGGAAATATGTGTTGGCGGTGCTGATGTTGTTTTTGAGTTGGATGATGTTCAGCAAAGTCAAATATCCCAGCTTCAAAGCTCTGGATTGGCGGGCCCAGCGTTCGGTTCCCAAGTTGCTGGGCATCATCCTGGTGATTGCCACCGTGTTGATCGTGCATCCTTACGGTCTGGCTTTTCTCTTCACTGGCTACCTGGTTTACGGTTTTGTGCGCCCTTATGTTTCCAGAAATTGGCGCGCTGAGTTTGATGAAGAGGAAAGCTAGGAAGCTGAGGACTGATTTACCGCTAGGACGCGAAGTTCGCTAGGAAGAACTTTTTTACAGACGCCGATTTCGGAAAGTTGGGATCATCGATAAAGCCGTTCCTGGAATTTTCGTTCGCGTTCCAACTGATCTTCTATTTTTTGGATCTGTTTTCGCTTTTCTTCATCCGAGATGGGTTCGCCTACGGTTTCCTTGATGCTGGCATCGTTTTGTTGCTTGGCTCGGGGATTGAGAAACAGGTGAACCCGACGCAGCAAGCCATCATTGTCCTGATGAAAGGTGGGGCGAAAGGCGTGGTAGTCACCGGGCGAGATTTTTTCCGGTTTGACGCCGAGTTCCTGCATTTCCCGGATGATAGGAATGCTGAGTTTTTTTTGATCAGGGCCTTGAAGAATTTCAGGAGGAGGGCCCGGACGCTCGATTTCCCGGTAGGTTTTGTAAACGTGATCCAGAGGCCCCGCGTTTTTTAACAATTTTTCGGCCAGGTTGTCATCGGCGAAGTCCTTTAGGGTCAAGGTTTGTTGGATTTTAGAGGCGAGAACGAAATTCCATTCAGAGGGTTTGGCGTAGCGCTCGGACTCCGATTCGAGAAGGTTGCTGAAGCGGTCGAGGCGGCTGGGGCGCCAGCCGTAGTAGTCGCCGCTTTTGACCCACTCCACGGTGCTGGGCAACCATTGGGTGTTGGGGGTCCAGAACCAGCCCTTATTCTCTCTGGTCTGCCAAAAGCCGTAGTGGTCCGTGGCCCAGGAGCCTGGGGTGCTTCCTTCCCAGGTCCAGCCGTAGTCAGTGTAGAGCCAACGTCCTTCACGGTAGGGGCGCCAGGCGGGGTTGTCTTGTTTGGGGCGGAAGGCGTAGAGATCGGGTCCGGTGGATTCCCATTGCCCCTCGTCTTTCAAGGCATCAATGACAACATCAAAATCGATGATGGGACGTTGCACGTCGGTGACCGTGAACAATAAAACCAAAGGCAGCCAGTTAAGTGACATAAGAAGAGTTTAGTTGAAGAATTCGCGGCAACCAAGTTTTCAATTCAGGTCCGGGACCTTGGGGAGCTTCCCAGGCTGCGGACAACTTGCAGTGATGTTAAAAAGGAGGATAAGCATGAGATCAGCCCCAGATTTGGCGATCCAAAGTGCGGAATTGAATGGCTTCACTCAGGTGCTCGGTGCTTACGTCGGACTGTCCTGCGAGATCGGCGATGCTGCGGGAGACTTTGAGGATGCGGTCGTAGGCCCGGGCACTGAGGTTGAGGTCGCTCATGGCAAATTTCAAGAGGTCGCGGCATTCTTCATTCAAAGGAACATATTCCTTGAGATGTTTCGGTCCCATTTGGGCGTTGCACCAGATTTTTTTACCTCGAAAACGTTCCAATTGTAAACGTCGGCAGGCCTCGACCCTATCCCGGATGCTGCGCGAGCTTTCCCCGGCCTGGGTTCCGAGCAGTTGTTCGTGTTTGAGTGCGGCGACTTCAATGTGGATGTCGATGCGGTCCAGTAGAGGGCCGGAGATCTTGCTGAGATATTTTTGAGTGGCTGCCGCCGTGATGCGACCACGCTGCACATCACCCGCTGTGCCGGTTGGCGATGGATTCATCGCGGCGATGAGCATGAAGCGGGCGGGGAAGGTGAGGGTTCCAGCGGCGCGGGAGATGGTGACTTTGCCGTCCTCCAAGGGTTGACGCAGAACTTCGAGGGCGGAGCGTTTGAATTCCGGAAGTTCATCAAGAAAGAGGACGCCATTATGAGCCAGGCTGACTTCACCGGGACTGGGTTGGGCGGAGCCGCCGATGAGTCCTATGTCGGAGATGGTGTGATGCGGGCTGCGGAAAGGACGGGTGGTGAGAAGAGCTTCTCCACGGTTGAGCAGACCGACCACGCTGTGGATTTTGGTCGTTTCGAGCGACTCGGGCAAGGTCATGCGGGGGAGAATGCTGGGGATGCGTTTGGCCAACATGCTTTTGCCAGAGCCGGGCGGCCCGATCATGATGATGTTATGCCCTCCGGCGGCTGCGATTTCCAAGGCGCGCTTGACGCTTTCCTGACCTTTGACATCGGCGAAATCCATGTCGTCGGGGTGAGGCTGGGGTTGAAAGAGCGCCTCCAAATCGACCGTGGTGGGTTGTATGTGGATGGCACCAGAGAGGAAGTCGGCAGCTTCGCGGAGGGTATCCACTCCATAGACGGGAAGACCTTCTACCACAGCGGCTTCCTTGGCATTGGCCTTGGGCACGATGAGGCCTTTAAAGCGACATTTCAAGGCAGTGTGGGCGACGGGAAGGATGCCACGAACGGAACGGACGGTGCCATTGAGGGCGAGTTCTCCCACGATGAGGTAGTCGTCAGGCTTTTGAATCCGGAGTTGTTCGCTGGCATGCAACATGCCCAAGGCGATGGGCAGATCGAAGCTGGGGCCTTCTTTTTTGAGATCGGCGGGGGCGAGATTGACCGTGTTGCGGCCATCCTGAAAATTGTAGCCACTGTTGAGCAGGGCACTTTTCACGCGGTCGCGGGATTCTTTAACCGCCGTATCCGGAAGTCCCACCACGACAAAGTGGGGCAAGCCGCGGCTGACATCGACTTCGACCTCAACGGGGAAAGCTTGAACGCCAACCACGCTGGCAGACTGGAGTTTGGCATGCATGGTTTTGGTGATAAACGAAAGTTAGGACTTAAACAACAAGCAATGCTCGCGCTTGCCAGATTAACAACTCAACCTGAAATAGATCGCTTTCAAGTAGGCCATCTCCGGGATGCTGATCGGGTGATCAGGTGCATGGGTGCTGGTTTCCAGTTCCTGATAAACCCTGCCCTCCTGCCGGAGACAATGCCGGGCGCATTCGAAAAACTCAGAGCTGGAGACATGGGCGGAACAGGAAGCGGCGACGAGGACGCCCCGCGAATTAAGTCGGGCGAGTCCGAGCTGAATCAGTCGCTCATAGGCTTTGAGAGCACCCTCCCGCTCCTTTTCCCGCTTGGCCAGGGAAGGCGGGTCGATCACGATGAGGTCATACGTATCCCGACACTGTTCCAACCAGGAGAAGACATCAGCCTGGATTTCTGTATGTGGACAGTTAAGGATTCCGTTCTGGTCTTGATTGGCCTCCCAATTCCGCTTCAACTCCGCCAAGGCGTGAGCGCTGATATCGACACTGCTGACATGACTGGCTCCGCCCCGGGCGGCATAGAGCGAGAAGCCTCCGCTGAAGCTAAAGAGGTTTAACACCCGCCGTCCTTGGGCCAGGGTTTCCACCCGGCGACGGTTTTCTCTCTGGTCGAGAAAGAAGCCGGTTTTTTGTCCCTTGATGACATCTGCATAAAGCTTGAGATCCGACTCCTTAAAGATCACGGAACCCTCCAAGTTTTCTCCAAACAAAATCCGTCCATCCTGCAGGCTATGTCGTGCTGCCGCTTCTTGGATATTGCGGCTCAGGCGGAGAATGAGACGTTCAGGCTGCAGGGTCTGTTGGAAAAGAGTTTGCAACATGGGCAGGTGGGGGAACCATGCGCTGGTATAGAGTTTCAAAACCAATGTGTTCTCATAACGATCCAGCACCAGGCCAGGCCAGCCGTCGCTTTCTCCGTGGATCAGTCGGAGACCTGTGTTTTTTTCGTCAAACAGTCCGACTCGTCGGGAAAGGCTTTGTTCCAGTCGTCCCTGCCACCAAGCCGGCTCCACGCGAACGGGTTTGCCCACATGAAGAACGCGGATGCGGATGGGGGAATCGGGATCATGAAGTCCCAGTGCCATGAAGGTGTCGTGCCGATCAAAAATCAAGGCCAACTCCCCGCTTTGAGCCGGACGATTTTGAGATTTGATACTATCGGCGAAAACCCAGGGATGCCCCTGTCGGACGATGCGTTCGGCCACGGAGCTGAGTCGCACTCTCAGACTGACCTGTTTGCTTGTCGGTATGGATTCCATGTTCCCTACTATGTGAGGTAAGCGGGAACTTGGTAAAGGCATTGTGTTGATGCTTCGAGTATGCTTCGATGTGTGACTTCTATGTTGAATTCGGACGATTTCCACTATGCCATGGAACAAACGCGGGTGATCCTACCTCCTGAGAAGCGTTTGGAAACCTTTGGTAATTCCTTTGTCAACTACTACCTCGTGACGGAGGAGATGGACTCAGTGGCTTTATCCTATGTTCGCGAGGGAACCATCGTGGCGGAGCGGCCTCAGATCATCACTCCGGGGAATTTATCCAAGCTTTTACTGGAAGGCTTCGGAGATCAGGCTGAGCGTTTTGCGGATCAGATCAATCATCAGGCGCATAAGTTTGCGGTTTTAAAATATGGATTTTCGGTAAAAAAATCCGACACACGTTTTTATGAAGTGCATGAGCCCTTCGAACAGGTGATTGAGAAGGTGAAAGAAGACGTGTTGGGTCGTAAAAGATCCGATGGCCACCGTGTTGGCGGGGGTGGATGCGGGCTGGGAGGTGTCTTTGTTGAAATTCATGGTGGACATGATCCTTGCCTCCGGGGAGGGGAATGTGCGGGACCTGCGGGACCGCGGCATGTTGTAAGGCCCGGCCCACATTTTATTTTCTTCCGGTGTTCCCAGTCCTGATCGTTCAGCCTGCGCGTGGCCATTACGATCAGGAGACAGAGTCTGCGCCGAGCCAAGGGGTATAAGTTTTTCTGCCTCAAGCCAAGATTTCAAAAGTGGTCATGCCTACTAACTTATTACACTTTTTTCACAACATTAGATTGGTCATTTTAGGGTAACTTGCCAATTTAGAGACCTATGTTTTCGGATCGTTTCGTCATCCTTGAGCGCATTTCCCTCATCCTGTTGTTTTTTGTGAGTTTCAGCGGCCTTCAGGCGGCGGAGCCTTTGGAAATTAAGAACAACCAAATCGTTGTTCTTAAAATTCCTGCTGCCGCCCCCAAAATTATTTCCGCCGCCCAAGTGGAGATTCAGGAATTGGTTCTGGTCACGGTGGATTTGGAGGGGAAACGAAGCGCTTGGCAAAAAAGTTTTCTGGTTGGGATGGTTGATGCCTTCGTCCCTGAGGCTTCCAAGTGGGAAACTTCGCGCATTGAGGCGGTGTTGACGGCTTATCAGAAGCTGGCGACGCAGGTTCCCGAAGCCAAAACGGCGTTGTCTTTGGAGGAGTTTAAGTGGAAAAAGGTTTTGGATTCGCAGCGGGAACTTGACTTGGAACGTCAGAAGAAGGAACAGCAGGCACTCATGCAAGCGACCTCCCAGCCTTTTGACGCGGCCAAGGATTACAAAGTGGAGGAGATCAATCAGGCCATGGCCGTTGCTCTGAAAATGGCCCAGGAAAATCCCTCCCTAACGAGCTCGATTCAGGATTATCTGAAGCCTTGGCAGGAACGTCTGCAACTATTGCAGGAGGGTAAACGTCGTTTTGAAGGAGCTTGGAAAACAGCAGCGGAAATTCAAAGCATCCAGGACCAGCGGTCCAAGGAGGAGGAAGCTCGTTATTTTGCCGAGAAGGGGCACTTTAGCATCTCTGCCTTGGTGGTGCCGCATCAATCCATGTTGATCGCCCTGGGAGTGGCCGCCTTCACACTGCTTTCGATATTATTTTCCTTCTTTCGTCTGGCCATGGCGAAGGGGGGAATGTCCTTTGGTGGGGTGATGACACTTCTGATTGGTTTGGGAATTCTCGGTCTCTACGCCTACTTTGGATATAATCTTTTTCAGGGACCCACCACACTGGGCAACTACTGGCCTGAGGCTTATAAAACGGAAGTTGAGGAGGCCCAGGTTCCCAATCCTCTGCCTCGTATGATGTTCATGGCTTCCGGTTCCAACAATCGGAGGCCCCGGCCTGAAGATGCCAAAATCACCTTTCAAGACAGTCAGATCAATCTTCTGACCAAGAGTCTTCTGACCATGCAGGCACCGGCCACGGAGGGGTCATTGAATGTGGTGAGGAAGGCTTTGGCGATCCGGTTTCATGGCGATAAAATCGAATTTATTGACGAGGTTCAATTTTTGGGAAGGGACTGGCTCTTACGCTACGACATGCTGTATCGGAAAGAGGGTGATTCTTTCACGATTTATAATCAGGAAATTTTTGCAGGCGACGCACGTCTGCCCGGGATGATGGGGTCCTATGTCTTCAGGCAATTTTACAAGGAGTTACTGAGCGTCTTGAAAGACAGCAATCTGGGTCAGCTTTATTCGATTGAACAAATCGAGCCGGGAAGCATGACGGTGATCTGGCCTCTAACCCAGCCCCAGAGCAAACCACCCAAGTAAAAATGCCGAGGCGGTCATGACCGTGTTACATCTCGATTTGTTGGACAGCACCGATCCCGCTCCGGAAGTTATGAGGGGTATGGAATCACATCGCTTGCTTTCGACGGGTGCTCCCAGTTCCAGTCATACGGGTGGAGCACAGGCCCGGAAAGCTTTGGCTGAGGCAAGAAAATCGTTTCAGGGAATGCTCAATGCCGCTGATCCTGAAGAAGTGATCTTCACAGGGTCCGGCACGGAATCGGCCAATCTTGTCTTGAAAGGACTGGCTTGGAAGGCATCTGCCCAAGGTCGGAAACACTTGGTTCTCTCTGCCATAGAACATCCCGCCGTGACAGAATCCCTGCGTTTTCTGGAAAGACATGGCTTTGAATGCAGCAGGATCGGAGTTGATGCCCAAGGCAGAGTCAACCCGCAGGAAATGCTCGATGCCATCAGGCCAGACACGTTTCTCATGGTCATTCATCAAGGCCATTACGATGTAGGCACACTACAGGATGTTGAAGTGTTAGGGCAGGGTTGCGCTGCCGCCGGAGTGTCAATCTTCTGTGATGCGAGCAGCCTGGGAGGTTGGATGCCCCTGGACGTGCGCGTGATGAAAGTGGATCTTCTGAGCCTCAGTCCACACCGTTTTTTTGGCCCGACTGGTGTGGGAGTTTTGTATCGTCGTAAAGGTTGTTTGTTGGAGAGTTTGATTCATGGAGGACCACAGGAGTTTGGTCTAAGGGCTGGGATGGAAAATACGGAAGCGATTGTTGGTGCAGGCATCGCTGCGGAGTTGTCCCAGGTCGGGGCAAGTCGGCGGGAGGAGAATTGTCGCGCGAAACAAAGGCGTTTTCTTGACCGATTGCGAACCGCTTTGGTTGACTGGCAACTCAACGGGCCGGAGCCAGGACCTTGGCGGGACCCACATCATCTCTCCCTCAGTTTTGATGGAATCGAGGGAGAGGCCCTGGCCTTGCGTTTGGATTTGCGAGGCATCCGGGTATCTGCGGGCACAGGTTGTCGCAGTCGGGAGCTAAGGCTGTCCCCAGCCCTGCTGGCCATGGGTGTTCCCAAAGAACGGGCCCTGGGCACGATCCGGATTGGCTTGAATGAGACGATGACCGATGCCGATACCGATCGTGCGGTGGAGGAATTGGCCCTTGCCGTAAATAAATTGCGCGGGATGAATGTTCGTTGACCAGCGACTCAACGGTCAGTCCATTCCAGCCTGATCGATCGCGTTGACAACTTCCTGTCCGCTCCACACGGCACCCTCCAGAGTTCCTGGCAGACCCGTCCTCGTCCAATCACCTGTCAGGAAGAGGTTTTTCCAGGGACTGCGTGGACCGGGACGGTGGGCTTCGGTTTCAGGTCGCGCGGCGAAGGTGGCATCCTTGGATTTATAAACGATATGTCTGAGGATTTGACCGGAGCGGGTGTGGGGGAAGAAGCGGTTGACTTCGGACCACATGAAACGGACGAATTCATCCTGTTTCATTTCCATGACAGGAGTGGCGGCACTGATGACCAGTGCATACATAAAATTCTGCCTCTCAGACTCAGGCAGATGTGCGCTACGGTCGAAGATCCAGTGCAACTGGGAATCAAGCAATCCGACGAAAGGTTCGTCCGTGATGGGACAGTCACAAATGATATGCAGAGAAATGATGGGAGAGGAACCGATGGAAGCCAGGTCTCGGGTTAATTTTTCCTCCTCGGGCAGAAGGGTTTTGAGTGTCATCCAAGGCAGGGCACTGACGTAGGCATCGGCCTGAATGTTGGCTTGGGAGGAACTTTCGAAGGAGCTGATCCGGGTCCCGTCCCATTGCACCGAGCGGATTCCTTCGTTTAACTTCAAGCGCGAGCCCGTGGCGTTGAGGAAAAGCTGCAGTTCCGGTTGAAAAAGTTCACTCAGACCAACCCGGCTGATGTAGATGGCCGCATCCGCCTTGGTGCCGAAGAGCGAGCGGCGCAGGGTTTCGTAAAGAAGCAGGGCACTGGCATGTTGACAGGGTTCGTTCAGAGCGGCCACGCAGAAGGGTTCCCAAAGGGAGCGAATGCTGTTGGGAGTTTGGCCATGTTGTTTGAACCACTCGGTAACGGTCTGACGCGCAGCGGGTTTTTGTCCCAGACGCAGGGCGAGTCCCAGGCGGGCGATGGCGAAACGGTCCTTCCACGAAAGTTCTCCGTAATTGAGGAGGGCACCCGCCAGATGAAAAGGCGCAGGCAGATTGGAGGATTTGAGTCGTTCCATCCTGCCGCCGGGGCTAAGGAAGGGGACTTCCATGGTATCGCGTAAAGCCAGTTTGTCGGTGATGCCGAGCATGTCGAACAACTCCAGACAAGAGTGGTAGCAGCCCATGAAAATATGTTGTCCGTTGTCGAAGGTCAGGCCGGTTTTGACATCGGTGAAGCTGTGGGCGCGGCCGCCGAGGTAGGATCGGCTTTCATACAGATCCACGGTGTGTCCGGCCCGAACCAAATGGGTGGCGGCGGAGATCCCGGCAAAGCCGGCACCCCAGACGGCGATGTGTTTGGGTTTGGGACGGGGATGTCGGTTGATGGCGGCACCTTTTTTGGAAGCCACGCCTACGGCCCACATTTTCTGAAGTTTGTTCAGACGAACGGGAGTGGAGAGGATGTTGAAATCGCGTTTCTGAATTTTATTAAGCAGCCGATAGTAAACTTCCGTCATCAATTCCGCTGCGATAAATCCAGGACGGTCCACGGGAGGGAGCAAGCGGGAGGCTTTGTGAAAATAGTGGGTGGCACGGAAATGTTGCAGACGGAAAAGCCGGGCCTTGGCCGGGCTGATTTCCCCGGAGCGCAGGTCAGTCTCGGTCACTCCGAAGGCGTTCAATTCGGTTTGCGGAAGATAAATGCGGTCATATTTTTCCAGGTCATGTTGGACATCACGAAGGATATTGGTCAGTTGGAAGGCCATTCCCAGAGCCACTGCATATTCCTTGGACTGTGGATGACTGAAGCCGAAGATTTCAATGGAAACCAGACCCACTGCCGAGGCCACGCGATAGCAGTATAAGGACAGCTCTTCAAAGGTGGCGTAGCGGCGTTTGACCAAATCCATTTCCACTCCGTCGAGAAGATCGAAGAAGGGCTGAGGTGGGATAAGATATTCGCGGATGATTTCCTGAAGCTCGAACCCCAGTTCGGTGGAGGGGGTGCCCTCGTAGCAGGATTTGATTTCGGAACGCAGATGTAAAAGCTGTTGTCGTTTCTCGGCCTCAGAGGGTCCGGGTTCATCGACAATGTCATCCGCCACCCGGCAATAGGCGTAAAAGGTGGACATGGCCTGGCGTTTGGCCGGAGGAAGACAGAAAAGGAGAGAGCCAAGTTGGATCCGCTTTTACGAGTGATGCTTTGACTGGAGGTCATGGAGGTAAAATAGAGCAGAAATTAACTTGTGACAAAGGAGCGGACGAGAAGGAAAAGCATGTCCCATTTGCTGAGCTTGGGGCGACGGCTCAGGGTATCATAATTCTGGGCTTCGATTTTTTTGAGAATGGTGGTTCCACCCAACCAGGTCATGCGAATTTCCCAGGCCAACTTGGTGGAGAGATGTCGGGAAAGGGATTTACCCCGGTGAAAAAAATCCCAAGTGCGTTCGGTTTGGAAGCGGAGGAGATCGCGGAAATCCTGATTTGTTTGACCTGCAAAAAGTGATTTTTCGCTGACCTTGAAACGTTCTAGATCCTCCAGAGGCAGGTAGATCCGGTCCTTGCCCAAATCGACGGAAACGTCCTGCCAAAAGTTTGCGAGCTGTAGTCCGGTGCAGATGTGATCCGAGAGGAGATGCAGTTCCGTGTCTCGATAGCCGTGCAAGAGCAGGACGAGGCGTCCGATCGGGTTGGCACTGCGGGTGCAGTAGTCTAGAACCTGGGCAAAATCATCGTAGCGTCGTTTGACAATATCCTGCTCAAAAGCGGAAAGCAGATCATGAAAAAGTTGCGGGGGCAGATCCAGCTTTTGAATGGTGTCCAGCAGGGCACAAAATATCCACGCATACTCTCCTTCCGCCCGCCCCTCGCGTAGGCTGCGGTCCAGAGTGTCGCGATAGTCCCTTAGTTTTTGTAAACGCTCGTCCTGACTCAGGGCCGCAGGTGCTTCCTCCGGGCGAAGTCGGGGATCCGCATAACCTTCATCCGCCAAATCATCGGCCACCCTGGAGAAGGCATACACGGCGTGAACATGAGGCTGTAGGGAGGCAGGAACCAGTTTGCCAACCGGAAAGTTTTCGTAATGGGAGCGGGCCAACTCGGTGCAGCGTTGATAGGATTCTTCCGGAGACATGGAGGAAGAAGTATCAGGGATGATGGAGGTGGGATCAAGGAGCTTTCGCCGGAAAGAAGGACTCGGGAAGTTCGTGCTGCCAGAGCCAGCCTTGATTTACGCAGAGTGTCCGGGATTTGCCTCCTCCCGCCTTTTCAAAGGGGGAAGCCAGAGCCAGAAATAAAAATCAGGCCGCTTCCTTGTCTTCGCGACGTCGGACCAGCGGTGCCTTGATTCCCTCCACGGCGGCGCGGTTGATGGTGACCTCGATGACGTCCTGTTGTGAGGGGAGTTCATACATGAGATCCCGCATCATGTTTTCCAACAGTGCGCGCAGGGCGCGGGCACCTGTCCCGCGTTGACGAGCCTGTTGGGCCAGGGCTTTCAGGGCGTCCTTGGTGAAGACCAGATTGATGCCATCCATGGAGAGAAGTTTGCCGTATTGTTTGGTCAGGGCGTTTTTGGTGTCTTTTAGAACGGAAATCAATTCAAGCTCAGTCAATTCCTGAAGCACGCTGATGACAGGAAGTCGTCCGATGAATTCCGGGATCATGCCGAAACGCAGAAGATCCTCCGGCTCGACGTTGAGCAGAATTTTGTCCGCTACATCCGGGTCGGATGGAACGGATATGCCCGGGCCAAAGCCCATGGTGCGGCCTCCGAGTCGGCGTTGGACAATGGCATCCAGTCCGACAAAGGCACCCCCGCAGATGAAAAGGATGTTCTCCGTGTTGACCTGAATATATTCCTGATGAGGATGTTTGCGTCCGCCTTGAGGAGGCACGTTGCAGAGGGTTCCTTCCAGGATCTTGAGCAATGCCTGTTGCACGCCTTCACCGGACACGTCGCGGGTGATGGAAACGTTTTCCGTTTTCTTCCCGATTTTGTCGATTTCGTCGATGTAAACAATGCCCCTTTCCGCGCGCTTCACATCGTAATCGGCATTTTGGAGAAGACGCAGGATGATGGTCTCAACATCCTCGCCGACATAGCCCGCCTCGGTCAGGGTGGTGGCATCGGCAATACAAAAGGGCACATCCAGGATGCGGGCCAGGGATTTGGCCAGCAGGGTTTTGCCGGAGCCGGTGGGTCCGATCAGAACGATGTTGCTTTTCTCCAACTCCACATCATCCTGCTCACTACCCAGACCGGGGAGGCGGGAGGATTTCTGACGCTGATGTTGGATGCGTTTGTAGTGATTGTGAACGGCGACGGAGAGGGAGCGTTTGGCGGAGTCCTGACCGATGACATGCCGATCAAGTTCAGCGCGGATTTCGGCGGGCTTGAGGATTTTGGGCAGATGGGAATGAGCGGGTTCCGCCTCGGTCAATTCCTTATCGAGGATGTTTTTGCAGATGTTGATGCAACTGTCGCAAATATAAACTCCGGGGCCCGCGATGAGCTTTTTCACTTCCGCATGACTCTTCCCGCAGAAAGAGCACATGGTCAGGTTGTTGGGGCGAGCCATAGGAGTTACATAAGGTTCAGGTCACCGGAGCGGTCTGTTTTTTTGGGGCTGATGACGTTGTCCACCAAGCCATAAGCCTTGGCGTCTTCAGCGGAGAGAAAGTGGTCACGGTCCGTATCCTTTTCCACCCGCTCAAAACTTTGGCCTGTGTGGAAGGCCAGGATTTCGTTGAGCCGTTTTTTGGTGCGGAGAATTTCCTGGGCTTGGATGCTGATGTCGGTGGCCTGACCCTGGGCACCGCCGAGAGGCTGGTGGATCATGATGCGGGCGTTGGGCAGGGCATAACGTTTGCCCTTGGTCCCGGCGGCGAGCAGCACCGCGCCCATGCTGGCGGCCTGGCCGATGCAGTAGGTGCAGATGTCACAGGTGACGTATTGCATGGTGTCATAGATGGCCATGCCTGCCGTGACGTAGCCACCGGGCGACTGGATATACATGTGGATGTCTTTTTTGGGATCTTCCATCTGGAGATACAGGAGTTGGGCGGTGATGGCGTTGCCGACGAAATCATCTACCTGAGTGCCGAGAAAGATCACCCGATCCTTCATCAAACGGGAGAACACATCCCAGGTTTCCGTGCCGCGCCCGGTTTGTTCCACCACTTTGGGCAGAATGTAGTTGTTGGAGATGCTGGTCATGGTGGAAAGGATGGAGTCCATAGGGGGGATCTTTAAAGTTCGGAGTTTTGAGGAGTTCGGTCTTAACAAGACTATTCACTTATGGCGGATTGCAAGAGGAAATCGATGGTCTTGCGATTGCGAATCTCCTCCTCGATTTGTTCCAAGCCGTTGTTTTCCTGAAGTTGCTTCACCATTTTCTGCACGGGAACGTTTTCCTGTTGGGCATAGCTGTGGATGACTTCGAGAATTTCATCCGTCTTCACCTCAATTTTTTCCGCTTCAGAAATTTTAGAGAGAATGAAGCCGACCTTGACCTGATCTTTGGCCGAGGTCTGGGCGGCACTGAAGATGTCGTTCTTATGCTGTTCCAGCATGTCCGCAGGGATGCCGCGCATTTGGTTTTCGCGCACAATATTATAAACCGCGCGCTGGGTTTGGTTGAGAACAGTGGATTCGGGTAACTCAAAGTTCACCGCAGCCTTGAGTTGGTCGATGATTTGTTTGACCTCCTCGGAACGGCCCTGTTGTTCTTTTTGGCGTGCGATATTTTCCCGGATGCGCGACTTCAATTCTTCCGCGCTGGTCTTGGCTACCTTTTCCGCCATGGCGTCATCAAAGCTGGGAAGAATTTTTTCCTTCAATTCCTCAACGGAAACCTGATAGACGGCTTGTTTGCCACGCAGAACTTCCTGGGGAAAATCATCCGGGAAAGTGACGTTGACGCTGCGCTTGTCACCTGGCTGGGCACCGATGAGCTGTTGCCCGAAGCCGGGCAGGAAGATTCCCTCTTGGATGAGAAGCCAGAATTTTTCCTGTTGGTGCAGATTGGGCAGATCAGGCACGAACTCCGAGACAGGTTTGCCGTCGATGCTTCCCTCGTAGGAAATAATGGCAAAATCTTTCTCTGCCACAGGCCGCTGGGTGACAGTTTGGTAGTCAGCGTTTTGCTCAAGGATGTTGTTGATGACGCGATCCATGTCCTCGTCCGTGACGGCGGTCTCGCTGCGTTTGATTTTGAGGCCCTTGTATTCGGGCAGGGAAAATTCGGGGGCGAGATCAATCAAGGTGGAGAAGCTCAGACTGATGCCGCGCTGGAACTTGAGTTCTTCGACCTGGGGAGCGCTGACGACGTTGAGTTTTTTGGTTTTGAGAGCTTCGCGGTAGGCTTGGGGAACGATCTTGCGTTTGACCTCCTCCTCGATGTCTTTGCTGAATTTTTTTTCCACCACGGCGCGGGGGGCTTTGCCCGCCCGGAAACCTTTGATCTGGGCCAATTTTTGAAATTCGTCGGTGATTTTCTTCAATTCCGCATCCACGTCTTGCGCGGGAACCTCAATGCGGAGGCGGCGACGACAGGCGGAAACTTCTTCGATGGCGATATTCATAGAGGTGAAAATGTAGCGGACTGAGGCAGGAAAACCAGAGGAATGTTACATTTTGAGGGACAACGAAGCAGGGGGTTCCGCAGTCTGCCCCACAAAAAAGCCACCCCGGAGGGTGGCTTTGATTTTCATTAGGAATGAAAAAGAACTCAGGCTTTGACCGGGGCATTTTCGACATGAACGCGGCGGTTGCTCTTGTCGAACTTGACCACACCTTCGCTCAGGGCGAAGAGGGTGTGATCGCGGCCCATGCCGACGTTGACGCCGGCGCGGAACTTGGTGCCGCGTTGACGGACGATGATGTTACCCGCGAGAACGGACTGGCCGCCGAATTTTTTCGTGCCGAGACGTTTGCTGACGCTGTCGCGCCCGTTCTGTGTGGATCCTTGACCTTTTTTATGTGCCATAACGTTGTTTCCTTATAGTGGGGAGAGTGGGGAGGATTTTGGGGAAGATAATCAGGCGCTGATCTTGTTGATTTTGAGGCGGAGCCGCTTTTGGCGGTGACCTACAGTGCGGTGATAGCCTTTGCGGCGCTTATATTTGTAGGCGATGACTTTGTCACCTTTGACTTCGCCCAAAATTTCGGCGGTGACCTTGGCTCCGCTGATCACGGGTTGTCCGATTTGGACCTTGTCGCCATTACCGATCATGAGAACTTCATCCAGAACGGCATCTTTGCCTTCCTCGGTTGGAAAGAGTTCCACGTCGAGGACTTCGCCCTCGATGACCTTATATTGCTTACTACCACTGCGAATCACTGCAAACATATCGTAAATTCCTTTTTGAGAGCCTCTTAAAATGCCCGAAACGTTCGGCGGTGCAAGAAGTTTTTCATAAAATCCAGTCAAAAAACTCAAAATACGCTCCAGCCACCTGCTTCCCCTTCGCGACATTAGAACCGACGATCGTGTATTCTAATGTCGCGGGGGAGGGGGAGAAGAAAAGGGTTTGCGGGCTGCGATTTGGGTTTAGAAAGGGAGGGTATGGCATACTTGGTTCATGATTTCAGTCCGTTCCTGTGGCAATGGTCCGAGCAGTGGGGAATCCGCTATTACGGGTTGGCTTATTTGTTGGGTTTCCTGGCGGCTTGGCAGGGGCTGAGAATGTTTCGTCGTCGTGGTTGGTCGGAGTTAAAGCCGGGAGAAGAGTCGGATTTGTTGACCTGGCTGGTGTTGGGGGGTCTTGGTGGGGGGGCGGCTGGGTTATGTTGTTTTTTATGAAGACTGGCAGTTGACCCTGAGTGATCCGCTGAGTGTGATCGCGTTTTGGGAGGCAGGGGGGGATCATGGCATGGCCAGTCATGGAGGATTTCTGGGAGTGATCCTGGCACTTTATTTGTTCAGCCGGAGTCGCGAGATTTCTTTTTGGTCGCTCTCGGACAATG
>JAAUTS010000046.1 GCA_012031345.1 Blastochloris sp.
CACTCAAAACTGACGACTGAACACTGACTACTGAAAACTCTCCTCTTTCCCCCCCCTTCGAAATCAGCTTGCCCCGCCTTACGCGGGGAAATTTGAAATTTGAAATCTCCACCCCCGACAGCCGTTCTTTTTACATGCCAGACTGGAGTCAATCTGATAGAACAGAATCCGAGTCATATGGTTCAGCCAAGCCCCTTCCGCCTTCGGCTCCAGCGGCTGGCTGACCACGGACATTAGAAAGAATAAAACCAGCATGAAAACTACCCTAAAGGCAACGGCTCTCGCACTCCTCGTTCTGGGATGTCACGAATTATATGCGGATATCGAAGTTGATGCGAAACTTATTGAAACGTCGCCAGACGTCTCGGTGACAACTGACCTTGCGGCGCTCAGCCAAGTGAAGGGAGTAGAAATCGTCTCCGCGCCAAGAGTCGCCATGCAGCCTGGCACCAAAGCAAAAATCGAAGTTACAAGGGAATTTACAATTGAAGGCCAAAAGCCGATTCCTGTGGGGATCGAGCTTGAGATCACAGCAGACCACACTCCAGATGGGTTAAAATTTGATGCAACCTATAAACTCACAGAGTTTGAGGGATTCATCAACTATGGTGTCGATAATCCTGAGGGTAAGAAACGTCCGGTTTTCCAGACTGTTACAGTGCCATTTCAAGGAATCGCGGAAGATAGTAAGTCTATACTGATTGAGGTTGGGAGCAAAAATGACAAGAGCAAGAAGCGCTTCATCCACCTTACGATTAAAAATGTCTAACGAGCACATCCACCTAATCCCTACCCGCATCACGCTTCCTGCTGACTCGCCTCGCTTGCTGGGCAGTAAGCACGCCACGGGCAGCCATCGGTGATCGCGAACGTTCGACAAAAAATAATCGCCTTCTCTCATTTTAAGGATACCTTACCGACACGACCCCACAGCTCCAGGAACTACGATCACTCCCAATTTCCGAGCGAGTGCAACTTGTAGAGGATTTGTGGGATAGTATCGCCCAAGACGCCTCAGAAATCGTTCTCGCCCAAGATCAAATTGATCTTCTCGACAAGCGACTCGATGCGCTCGAGCAAGATCCAAGTGCAGGGACACCTTGGGACATTGCTAAACAGCGTATTATCGCCTCATTGTGAGTCTCTCAGTCATTGTCAGAGAGGATGCCGAGAACGACATCCTCGAAGCTGCCCGCTGGTATGAGGCACGCGAAATAGACCTCGGAACTGATTTCATTCGCTGCATTGATTCTTGTTTGATGCAGATTTCCCGGAACCCTGAAATCGCACCTATCGTTTATCGGGGAGCAAGAATGGCATTACCTCGCTGATTTCCTTATCTCGTTATTTACAAGATAGTTGATGTGCACATTTCAGTAGTAGCTGTCATTCGAGGGAGTCGTCATCCAAATCGATGGAAAGCACAGGTCAGAAAATAAACAGTCGAACAAAGCGGCGCACCCCACGGCGACCTCCGCGCCTCCCGACCATGCCATCAGTGGAGATCACCGACCCGCGTGAGAACCCTCCCCATTCGAAATCAGAGATTAGAAATTCTTCCCCCTCCAACTCGAAACTAGAGACCCGTAACCCGCAACTACCCCCCTCCAGCGACAGCCGTTCTTTTTACATGCCAGACTACAGTCAACCTGATAGAAAGATTCCCGAACCAGGTGGTGCAGCCAAGCCCCTTCCGCCTTCGGCTCCAGTGGCTGGCTGACCACGGACGTTGATATGGCTGCATTTTTCAAGTGTTAATAGACCTCCGGCTTTCCGAATGTTTTTCGGTTTTTCATATTGATTTTTGGAGGGAGCCCAGAAGCGAGCAGACCGCGTGGTTTACGATGGTAGATTGCTGCTGATATTCGCGGGTTGGTGCCGCATTTATGATGTCATCGTGGCCAGTCCAATTCACTCGGCATCAGGTGTTGGTTAACCTCTAACGTCCTCTTGGGTTTGGCCCCCATCAGCTGTCTGCTCGTTCTAGGCTCTCTCTCTGGGTTGTTTTCTATTTCAGGGTTTCTCCGTTGGGTTTTCTGGGTTGCTTCACTACCTGCCTTCAGTTCAAAACCTTTTCACGCTTTAACACATATTCGATCCTCCGGGCTTGCGGGTTGGGACTGGCACTGACACGCGCTGCTCTCACTTCCACACTGCCAGGAGTTAAGCTTTCCCGATGGATGGCCCACACAAAACCCGCCAGTTCCCGCGCCACCGCCACCACGATCTTAGGCACCATCAACCCACGGTTCATCAGTTTCCAGGTCCGGCGGTGCAGGCGGTTCTGCGCCTCCCAGGCTATCGCTCGCACCCGCCGGCTTTGACCCTCCTGGCGTTTGCTGAGTTCTTTGCTGATCTTGGGGGCCGTCCGGTAATGATGCGCCGCTTCCATCAAGAACATTCGCACATGTCCATTGCCACATTTGGTAATGGAGCCCTGCCTGCGGCTGGCTCCCGAACTGTTTTCACTGCTGACCAAGCCCAGGTAGGCCATCAATTGCCGGGGATTTGCAAAGCGCGACAGATCTCCCAGTTCGCTGGTCAACACCGCCGCACTGAGGAACTTGATTCCCTTGAGGCACTGCAAGGCTTCCACCACCGGCTTGAACCGCCACTCCTTTACAACCATCTCCAGATGCCCTTCCAGTTGCTTGATCCGGTTGTCGGCCAGGTCAATGGCCTGGAGGGTTTCCTCCAACACCAGCTTCTGCGCCGGATGGCACATCACCAGTTCCCGCAGGTATCTCATGTGGGCCTGGGTCCAACTGCTCTTGCCATGATACTTATACCCGTTGCGCAACAGGAAGGCCTTCAACTGCTGGCGCAAACGCCTCTTGTCCTCCACCGCATCGGTCCGCGCCCGGCACAGGTCCCGCACCGCCTCGTCTCTCTCATCGGGGATGTTCACTCCTTTGAGATCTCCAGAACGCAATAAACGCGCCAGCTTCAGGGCATCGTTCTTATCGGTCTTGACCTTGTCCCCGCTGGCTTTGGGCACACTTGAAGGCGACACCACGATACATTCCACGCCCCAGGCCAGAAGCCGGCGTGCCAGGACAAAACCCGTCGGCCCGGCTTCATAGCACACCTTAAGGGTGACTTTACCCTTTTCTCCAAGTTCCTGGACCAGTTTTTCCACCGCGTGCAGGTCGTGACTGATCGTTTTATAATACTCCATCCGTCCGTCTTCATGGGCGATGGCTACCGCTATCGTCTCCTTATGGACATCAAAACCCAGGTAGCTTACAGTTGTTTTAAGGGTGGGGGCGTCGGACGACTTAATGTGTTTATTCATATCATCCACATTTGTGGCTCGGCTTCCTTCGGGACGCAACCCACGTTTATGTCCAGCCTCCACCCCCTTCCTCTTCCCTCTTTTAACTCGCTCTGCCTCTATCATGCAGCCATCATGACTCGGTAAAGCATATGAACTCCACTTCCATCGATCCTTTCGGGCAGTTGCGCCAGCTAGTCGATTCTCAGCTCAGCGTGCTTGTTGGACGTGCCATTTCGTTTGTCCAGTCCCAGTCCTATCCAATTAATGTTTCACGGCTTTCAGACGGAAAGCCCACCTTTTTCCATGCCGAAAAAGAATGGATAAAGACAACCTTGTTTTCAGAGAACCCAGCAGCAGCCCAAAAAATAAAACCTGGCGACATCCTTTTTAGCATACAGTTTTGCATCGCAGATGACCTGAACTGTCTGGAGGTCATCTTTCATTTAGATGAACCGATTTTAATTGATTACCATTAAAACCGAACCATGTCATTGACCCAACGCGCTACGCGCGCGGGTCATGACGGACGTTCGGTAAGGAAATAAGAAATAATCCAGTCAGACTCACAGACCCCATTTCCCCTGATCCAAAAGCGTCCCTCTGTGAACTCTGTGTCTCTGTGGTTCATCCATCCCATAATTACCTCAGCAGAACGCCGGAGCCGACACTTTCCACGTGCCATTCTGTTGGCAATCTGCCATAAAAAATACCGAACTAGGTGGTGCAGCCAAGCCCCTTCCGCCTTCGGCTCCAGTGGCTGGCTGACCACGGACGTTCGCCACCCGTTACGACAAGCGGGCCAGCTGCTTTATGGCTGCCGCCCAGCTGATAATTACTGTTCTCACGATCAATAAATTCATTAACAGCTCCTAGGTAAAAAGTTCTTATTGTGATTTCCACAATTTGAATAAACTATGGCAACATCGAAAACCATCAAATGCGATTGTCATGACCGATAAGGCGCGGGAACACATCATTGTCATTGGTGCCGGGCTGCTCGGAAGCTGTATGGCTCTGGAACTGGCCCGTGCGGGCAAACGGGTCACTCTGTTGGAAAAGGCTCTTCGTCCCATGAAACGGGCCAGTTCCGCCGGTGAAGGCAAACTCCACTTGGGTCTGGTTTATGCCAACGACCCTTCACTCAAAACCGCTGAAGTCATGATGGACGGGGCCTTGTCCTTCTCAAGAATTCTGACCCGCTTGCTCGGCAATCATTGGAAACCTGTTTACTCCTCTCCTTTTGTCTATGCCGTTGCTCAAGATTCACTTCTGGACGCGCAAACGTTGGAAACATTTTATACGGAACTGGAGAAGCGTTTTCTGAATCGTTTAAAGGACCGTGATGCCTGCTACTTGGGAACACGCCCGACCAACCTCTTTCGACGACTCCGCCCTTCGGAATTTCCAGCCCATCTGAACCGGGACTGTTTTCAAGCCCTGTTTCAAACAAGTGAACTGGCTTTGGCCCCTGAAATGTTGGCAGAATCCACCCGAGCCGCGCTGCTTTCCCAACCACGGATCGAACTTCACTCTGGAGTCAGAGTCCGATCCGTTTCCGAACATCAGAGTGGTTATCTCGTCGAAGCAGAGCAGGCGGGACAACGGCTGAACTTTCAGGCTGACCAAATCATCAACTGTTCTTGGGAGAGGCGCATGGCCATAGATCAGACCATGGGCATAACCCATCCAGGCTCATGGCTGCACCGCCTCAAATATTCACTCAATGTGCTTCTTCCTCCGGCACTGAAGAATGGTCCCTCGGTCACCATGGTGCTGGGCCGCTACGGGGATGTCGTCAATCGAGGAAACCTTCAAGGCTACCTCTCCTGGTATCCCTCCGGTCTCCGCGGGTGGAGCAATGCCATTGAGCCTCCTGAGCATTGGGATCTGATCACGGGCGACACTCCTCCCCTTGAAGAATCCAGGGAGGTGATCCATCAAACCTTAAGCAGCATCAATGCATGGTATCCAAGCATGGAACAGGCACGTATCCAGAATATCAAGGCGGGCACCATTGTGGCACAGGGCACAAGCGACGTGAATGATCCAGCCAGCGGACTTCATGATCGGGCCATGGCATCCATCACTTCGGTCAAGGGCTATCACAGCATCTATCAGGGTAAGTTGACCACCAGCCCCTATTTCGCAAACTTGCTGGCACAAAAAATCATCGGAAAATCCAGCGACGCATGACGAAGCCCTCCATCGATGTGCTGGTGGGCGTTCACAACGCCTCCCGCTTTCTGCGTGAAACTTTAGACGCCTTGGCTTCACAAACTTATCCGAATTATCGTGTCCTCATTTCTGATGACTGTTCCACCGACACCTCGTTCGATATCGCAAGGGACTATGCCCGTCATCACTCCCATTTTCTTGTGACCCGTCAAATGACCAACCTCGGCTGGATGAGCAACCTGAACTCCCTGCTGGAGCAGGCCAGCGCGGACTACACCTGCTTTGTTTCGCACGATGACTTGGTTGACCCTGAATATCTGTCTTGTCTGGCTCATGCCCTTTACCAAGATCCCCAAAGCGTATTGGCCTATGCGGACATGGTTGATTTTTATCCAGACGGCTTGGAACGACCAAGATCCGCGCCTTTTTTGGCTTCCAAAAATCGAATGGAACGGGTGGCGTCTTTACTCAGCTCAAGGGAATTCTGGTGGGCTGCTTACCGGGGTATTGTCCGGAGAAATATCGCGCAAGCCCTCCCCTTAAAACCAAACTGGGCTGGTCAATACAAGGGAGATCAAACCTGGTTGCTGTCCATCGCAATGGAAGGGTCCTTCGCCCACGTGAATCGTCCTCTATACAAAAAGCGCATTCATCCCGGAAGTGTTTCCAACCTATGGCACTACCATGCATGGAATGATTTAATGATCCTCCTAGCCATGCTTGGTATTGTTTATCGTTCGCGTTGTCAGATCGCCGAGAAAGCCCGATCCACCGGAATCGTGCTGGGAATTCTCTGGAACTTTTTTCAAAGCAGTTGTAGGCGTCGCCAACACTAAACCGTTTGGCTGCTTATCCCTCAATCGTATTGATTTCGACTGGCTCGACCTTCACGCCCTGACTTTCCAACCAGGCGATGGCACCCTTCACCACTTCGCGTTCCCCCTCCAATTCGACTGCCATGATGCCCACCTCTTCATTGACCGTGGCTTGACGAATGTTGAACACCACCTCGAACTGTTTCCCCATCTGATAAATCAAGGGTTGGGTGGAGCGTGGGGCGTCGAAATTCAGCCAGTATCTGCCTTTAAAATTTGCCATGGTAAACTCAGTCTATTCTGAAATCAGAAATTAGAAATTAGAAATTTCTTCATCCCCCCGCCACTGCGGGCACGATGCTGACTTCATCCCCATCCTTCACCGCCGTGGCCTTGTCCTGCATGAACCGGACATCCTCGCCATTGACGTAGATGTTGACGAAACGACGCAGGTTCCCCTGCTCATCCGCCAGTCGCTCTTTAATGCCGGGATATTGGACATCAAGTTGCTCGATCACTTCACTGATGTTGTTTCCGCTGACCTGCACCGTGTCCTGGTTGTTGGTGAGGTTGCGGAGTGGGGTGGGGATGCTGACTTCAATCGACATAAGCTTGGATTCCTGACTGATGATTTTCTTCTTTGATTAAACGGCGGCTTCCATGCCTTCCAGCATGGCATCGAATTCACGCAGACTGGGTTTGATGCAGGTGGGTGCCCCGATGTGATCGGCCACGGCTTCCGCCGTTTTCAGACCGTGCCCGGTGATGCACAACACAATGCGTTCATCCCTGGGCAGCTTGCCGGTTTCGATCAATTTTTTCGTGCAGGCCACCGTCACACCGCCCGCTGTCTCGGCAAAAATACCCTCCGTCTCGGCCAACAGCTTGATGCCCGCAATGATCTCCTCATCCGTCGCATCCTCCGCCCAGCCACCCGTCTGCTCCATGGCCCGCACCGCATAATATCCGTCCGCCGGAGTGCCGATGGCCAGGGATTGGCGATGGTGTTGGGTTTGGGCTGCGGCTTGATCAAATCCGTTCCGCTCTTGCGGGCCAGACTGATGGGATTGCATCCCGTCGCCTGCGCTCCATGCACAGTGAACTTGCTTTCCGGCACCAACCCAATCTTGATGAATTCATGGTAGGCCTTGTAGATCTTGGTCAGGAGCGAGCCACTGGCCATGCAGACCACGGTGTGGGTTGGGATTTCCCAGCCCAACTGCTCCATGATCTCGAAGCCCATGCTCTTGGAACCTTCCGCGTAGTAAGGCCGCAGGTTCACGTTGACGAAACCCCAGCCATACTTGCCCGCAATCTCCGAGCATAAGCGATTGACCTGATCGTAGGCCCCGTGAATGCCGATCACCTTGGTGCCATAGACCAGACTGTTCAACACCTTGCTCTGCTCCAGATCCGCCGGAATCAACACATAACTGTCCAAGCCCGCCGCCGCCGCATTGGCGGCCACCGAGTTGGCCAGATTTCCCGTGGAGGCACAGGCTACGGTCTTCAAACCCAGCTCCTTGGCCCGCGACAACGCGACCGAAACCACCCGATCCTTGAAGCTCAGGGTGGGGTAGTTGACCGTGTCATTCTTGACATAAATTTCCTTCACGCCGAGCGCCTTGGCCAGACGATCCGCCTTCACCAGCGGGGTAAAGCCGACTTGCAGACCCACCGTGGGCTCCCCGTCAATCGGCAGCAACTCTCGATAACGCCACATGGATTTTTCCCGGCTTTGAATCAGCGCACGGGTCAACACCGACTTGATGCGCTCGTAGTCATAATCCGCCTCCAGCGGACCAAAGTCATATTCACAAACATGCACCGCCTTCTTCGGATAAAGGCGGCCACACTCCCGACATTTCAAACTGCTAAAATAAGGTTCTGACATAAACTTCAACCATGTTGGCCTCAGACCGAGAGCAACCCAGAGTCAGGTGGAAAAGACGGGGAGGGATCAGAGTGCTAAATGCATCCGATACCTCTCATCCTTTCCTGCACTTGACAGGCTGGGTTTGGCACCTGGTCGCTTTGAATTCATTCCAAGCCGGTTGCCGCAGTTTCATAGGGCCAGTCCCTCCACTGCTCTTGATAAGAAGCTGCAAATAATGAACACCGGGAAGCTCCACTTGTCAAAGAAGATTTTTCCTCAAGCCAAAAATCCCAGGTCACTCCCAGCTCCACCCTTGGCTTCCCAACCTGTCCTCAGACCCGGATTTGTCCGTCCCCGCGTGCCACATATTTATAACTGGTCAATTCCTCCAAAGCCATCGGGCCACGTGCATGAATTTTATCCGTGCTGATGCCGATCTCCGCCCCAAAACCAAACTGGTTGCCATCGGTAAAGCGGGTTGAGGCATTCCAATAAACCGCCGCCGAATCCACCTCCTTGAGGAATCGTTCCGCCACCGCCGCGTTCTCCGTCACAATGCTATCCGAGTGATGGGAGCCAAACTCCTCCATGTGACGCACCGCCTCATCCATGCCGGGCACCACCCGCAGCGCCAGCACCAGATCCAAATACTCCGTCACCCAGTTCTCCGGCTCGGGCAGCTTCTCCCCCAGCACCCGCGAAGTCGCCTCATCCCCCAACACTCGCACCTTGTGCTCACGCAAAGCCTTCACCATGCGCGGCAAAAACTGCGGGGCGATGGCTTCGTCCACCAACAAAGTCTCCATGGCATTGCAAACTCCGGGTCGCTGACACTTTGCATTGAGCACGATCGATTCCGCCATGTCCAAATCCGCCTCGGCCTGGACATACACATGGCAAACGCCGTGATAATGCTTGATCACAGGCATCCGAGCCTCTCTCACCACCGTTTCGATCAAACCATGCCCACCACGCGGAATCAACAGATCCACGTAAGCATCCATGTGGCACAGGGCTGTGATCGCTTCCCGATCCGTGGTCGGAATCAAGGAGACCGTTTCCCGCAGAAATCCCGTCTGCTCCGAAGCCTCCTGAATGAGCTCCGCCAACACCCGGTTGGATTCCATCGCCTCCTTCCCCCCGCGTAAGATGGTTCCATTCCCGGTCTTCAAACAAAGCACTGAGGCATCCACCGTCACATTGGGGCGCGACTCAAAAATAATCCCAATCAACCCAATCGGCACACGACGCTTCTCCATCTTCAAGCCATTGGGCAGTGTCCACGATTTCATGATCTCCTGCACTGGATCACTCAAAGCCACCACCTCATGCACCGACTGAATCATGCCCGCGATGCGTTTTCCGTTCATCTCCAAGCGATCCAGCATGGCAGCGGAAAGTCCCTGATCCCGACCCCGTTCCAGGTCCCCGGCCATTGGCCTCCAAAATGCGCGCACTCCCCTTCTCCAATCCCTCAGCTATCCGCTCCAGCAGCTCATTCTTCTTGGCCGTCGTTGCCTTGGCCAACTGTCGTGCGGCCTTCTGACCCCGGCGACAAAGCTCTTCGATCTCCTGATGCCATGGACCTTGGGTGGCGTTCATCTCGTTTCCTTCTTAAGTTTTTTGTGGGCCAGAAAATGGGTTCCGATCCGTTCCTTACGCCAAATCTTGGCCAAGATGTCCCTTTGTCGCCCATCCCCAATCACCAGAGGAATCCCCTGCGCCATCATCAACCTGGCCGTCTCCAGTTTGGAAATCATTCCCCCACCGAACGCTGACTCTGCGTCCGGCCCGCGTAACCCATGATGGTCGCGTCAATCTCCCTAACCACATGCACCAGGTCCCCCGTGCCATCCGGCTTGGTCCGAAGTCCATCAATGCTGGATAAAATAACCAATTGCTGAGCTCCGGCCAGCAATGCCACTTGGGCGGAGAGACGGTCATTGTCACCAAAACGGTTCAACATCTCAATCTCTTCAAAGGAAAGCGCGTCGTTCTCGTTGAAAACAGGCACACAATTCCCCAACGAAAGCAAATGCTTCAACGTGGCCTGCGTGTTCCCATACAACTTGCGACTGTCCAGATCCCAGGACGTGAGCAAAATCTGGGCGGCGCAGAGCCCTTTCTTTTTCAACACTGCATTCCAAGCTTCCATCAAACGCGGTTGCCCAATCGTGGCGCAGGCCTGGAGTGCCTTTTGCTCCGTCGGACGTTTGCTCAAATCCAAAACCGACATGCCCGCACTGATGGCACCCGAGGAGACCAACACCACCGCCACGCCTTGATTTTTCAAAAAAACAATTTGATTCACCAAGGACGCCATCAACCCCCGGTCCACCCCGCCATTACGATGGGTCAACAGACCACTCCCCACCTTGACCACCCAAAGCTTGCGATATGATTTCATCGAAGGAGAAAGCCTAGCCACACCCGGCACCCATGCCAATTTCAATTTCAGCCCCCCTCCTGCGTCGCGACATTAGAACCGACGATCGTGGTTTCTAATGTCGCGAGGCAGCAGGGGTGTTTGAGTCAAGACTGAGCTTCGGATCTTAGCTCCAGCCACTCATTTTTATCATTTCACTTGACCCAAGCGGATATTTTGATAACACGTTCTCATATTCTATCAACTCATCAACCCCATGAAACCATTGATCTGCTCTCTCCTCATCCTCCCTCTCCTGAATCTCTCCAGCCTGCAGGCTGACTCCACCAAGAATCTGGACAAGGTTCTGGAGGATGCCATTTACTTGGAAACCACCACACCCCAGGTGCATCTCAGCGGTTATGTGGACGCGGGTTATATTTACAACTTCACCGGCACGGCCGCTCCCCAGTCCAGCTATGGCACTGACACCAACGCGCAAGGAGAATTCAATCTCAACGCAGTCAAACTTGTTCTGGAAAAAGCGCTCAGTGAGGAGAATTCCTTCCAAGCAGGTTTTCGCGTGGACTTGATGTTGGGCGAGGACGCTGGTGCCCTGGGAGCCAATACCGCGGCGGCCGGGAGCTCGGACACCTTTTACCTTCAACAAGCTCATGTGCTCATTCGCCTCCCCCTCGGCAATGGTCTGGATCTGCAAGTCGGTAAATTTGGCTCCATCCTGGGCTACGAAGCTGATGAACGCCCAGCCAACTTGAACATCACCCAAGGCTTCAATGCCTCGCTCGACCCCGGTCCCTCAGTGGGTATTCTCGCCTCCTATCCCCTGAACGAACAGATCAGCCTCATCGGAGGTCTCATCAATGGCAACGGACAAGACAGCAACGTCGGCTTGGACAATGAAGGCGACGGTTATGCTCTGACCGGCGGACTCAGCCTGACCCATCCCAGTGCCAAAGCAGAAACCCAACTCACCTATCACTACGCGCCCTGGGGAGACAGCGGTTTCGCTCAGGTCGAGGATGAAAGCCTGCTGGGTTTGAACTGGTGGGGCAACTGGAGCCCGCTCTGTTGTAACGACAAACTGCTGCTGGCCTTCAACGCCTCAGCCTGGTTCGCCAACGACTTCAACACCCCCGGAGCTGGTGGAAATGATGACTCCTCCAGCTTCTACACGGCTGCTCTCTACGCTAAATATCAATTCAACTCCCTCTTCAGTCTGGCGGGACGAACCGAATACGCGCACAACGACGACAACAACCTGCTGGCCCTGCCCGGACGTTCCATCGGGTTCAGTGATGATGTTTTCAGTTGGACCACCACAGCCGGGTTTAACCTCACGGAGGAGCTGCTCTTCCGTCTCGAATATCGGGCCGATCTCGGCACCAGCGTGATCAGTGATGCCAACGGTCTGAGTGGAGACACCGCCCATCGCGCCTCCGCCCAAGTGGTCTATACATTCTGATCCCTGCACTAAACCGCACGTCCGAACTTCTTCTCCAACTCATCCCGGCTGAGCAGGATCATGGTGGGACGTCCGTGCGGACAGGTGTAAGGCAGATCGCATTTGTGCAGATCAATGATGAGCTTCTCCAGTTCAGCCCGGCCCAGTATGTCGTTGGCTTTGACCGCATGACGACAAACCGTCTTGGCCACAATCTCCTCGCTTAACTTGCGCTGGCGTCGTGTCTCGCCCCCGGACTCCATCAGGTCCACCACCATGCTGCGGAAGAAATCCTCAATGTGCTGCGTTTTGATCATGGGCGGCAGTCCGTCGATGATGAAAGTGTTCCCCCCCAACGAAGCCACCCCCAGTCCCACCGCCTGCAGTTCCTCCACATTTTGCGCGACAAAATCAGTTTGCTCCGGCGGCAACTCCACCGTGACCGGAACCAGCAAACGTTGACTAACCACTTCTTCCCGAGCGACCCTCTCCAACATTTGCTCAAAAAGCACCCGTTCATGCGCGGCGTGTTGATCGATCAGAACAATGCCATTGGGCCCCTCCGCCACCACATACAACCCCAACATCAAACCCAGAATTTTCAAATCGTGATTGCGTTCATCAGGCAAGGTCAGTTCGCGTTCCGTTTCCTGCCAGCGCACTGAAGTCAACAGCTTGGCCTCCGGTTCCACTCCACCAAACAAGGCACTTTGCCGTGGCAGATTCTCCCGTGCTTGCAGTTGCGGGCTGGGCAAACCCGACCAAGCTGCGCCTGCTTCGGAACTGGCGGTAGGCATGGGCGCGGCATCCTGTGACACTGTGCTCGGATTCCGAACCGTAGCCGATCCCAAAGGCACCTCCAAAGCCTGCTGCGTGCGGCTCCGCAAGGTATTTCGCACCGCCTCCATGATGAAACTACGCACCGCCATATCGTCCCGGAAACGAACCTCCCGCTTGGCTGGGTGCACATTCACATCCACTCGGGCCGGATCCAGATCGAAGAACAACACCAGCACGGGGAAACGACCCCGCATCAGGGCGTTGTGGTAGCCCTCCAGGACTGCGTAGTTCAAGGTCGGGCTTTGCACCGGACGCCCATTGACAAAGAGATGATGCTCCTGTCGATTGCCCCGGCTCACCCCCGGCTGACCGATGAATCCCCGCAGCCGCATCCTCCCCTCCTCCGCCTCGAGCGGCAGCATGTGTTCCATCCAATTCCGACCAAAAACCTGACGCAAACGTTCCGCCAAATCCGCTGTGGCCGGATAATGCTGCAGCGCCTGATCGTCCAGGCTCAGGCTAAAGCCCACCTCGGGTCGGGCCAACACTGCCAGCCTCAACACCTGCTCCACATGCGCCTTCTCCGTGTCATCCGAACGCAAAAACTTGCGTCGCCCCGGCGTGTGCAAAAACAGAGAACGCACCTCCACCGCTGTGCCCGGGGCGCAACCCGCTTCCTTCACGGAAATCAGCTTGCCGCCATCCACCACAATTTCCGTTCCCACCAATGCCGCCGGCTCCCGTGTCAACAAACGAAACCGCGAGACCGAGGCGATACTTGGCAGTGCCTCACCGCGAAACCCAAAACTGCCAATGCTGAGCAAATCTTCCGCCGAACGAATTTTACTGGTGGCATGACGCTCCAAACAAAGCAGCGCATCGTCGTAACTCATCCCACTGCCATCATCACTCACACGCATCCACCCCTTCCCCCCACGCTGCGCCTCGACATCAATCCGGGTGGCTCCGGCATCAAGCGCGTTGTCGATCAATTCTTTGATTACGGAAGCCGGACGCTCGATGACTTCGCCCGCCGCGATGCGATTGGCGACGGTCTCTTCCAGCAAATGAATGCGGTTGGGCATGGGCAAGGCTCCGCAGCGGGACGGACGTCAATCCCCGCGATACCCCAGCACCGAGAGCACCCGCTCCAGATCCGTTTCGTTGTAATACTCGATGGCCAGATGCCCCTTGCTCCGGGTGCCTATCAACTTGACCTTGGTTCCCAGCAGACGTTGCAGGCGAAGTTCCAGATCCCGCCAATCCGCCGCCGTTTTCGCCGTCCCCTTGCCCTTGGCTTGGGGAGAGGCTGCGCCGCGAGGCTTGCCCAGTTCCGTCACCAACTTTTCCGTCTCACGCACGGACAAATCGCGTTTGATAACCTCCCGGGCCGCCACATTTTGTTGGTTGAGGTTGGATAACCCTAACAACACCTTGGCATGACCCACGCTGAGCTGACGGTGCCGCAACAACTCTTTCACATCCGGGGCCAGCCCGGTCAGACGCATGGCATTGGCCACCGTCGCCCGGCTCTTGCCCACCTTCTGGGCGATTTGTTCCTGGGTCAGTGAAAATTTCTCCGCCAACAACGCGTAGCCATCCGCTTCTTCGATCGGGTTCAAATCCGCCCGTTGCAGGTTCTCCACCATGGCCACCTCCAACACCTCCAAATCCCCCACCTGCCGCACCACCACCGGCACGGTTTTTAATCCGGCCACCTTCGAAGCCCTCCAACGTCGTTCCCCGGCAATGAGTTCGAATTTTTCCCCCACCTTCCTGACAATCAAAGGCTGGATGATGCCATGCTCCCGCACTGAAGCGACCAAATCCGCCAGATCCTGCTCGGCAAAGGTTTTGCGGGGTTGAAGCGGACTGGGTTCAATCCGTTGCAGCTCCACTTCCTTCACCCGCTCGGAACCATCCACCGGAGCCGTCGCCACGGTGGCGTTACCGCCGATCAAAGCTCCCAATCCTTTGCCCAATGCATTTCGTGCCATAAATTAGAAACCTAGAGATCGCCACAAGGCAGGTCAATCGGCAAGGAAACCCGGAGCCGCCTCTTGAACCCCTTCCAACACCTATCTCCTCTTCCTATCCGAAAAAAGCTACTCCACAGGCAGCAGCACGTTGGTCAATTTCCAACCCAGAATTCCACGCCGACTCAAAACCAGGGTCAGCGGTTGATCCGTTTCCTCATTGGTGCTGAAGGCAAACTCCGTCATGGATTTCCAACTAAAACTGCGTTTAGGTTTAGCTGGCTCCAGGCTCGCGCCGCCCGTTGAACTCTGCGCTGACTCCGCTCCAGTCCCACCCGCAGCTGGGACGGACGCTTTTTGCAGTTTGAGATTGGCCCGACCTTGCAGGAGCGTTTCCAAACCTTGCGGCGTGACCAAAAAATCTACGGCTTTGTCTGCCAGAAATCCTGTAAAAAGTGCCCCCAACAAGCCACCTTCGCCCGAAGCAGCTCCCCCTCCCTGCAACGCGCGTCCCGCCTCTCCCCGCAGTTGGATTTTAATATTCTCCCGCAACACCGGAAAATCCACATGGGAAGCCAGTTTCTTCGTATCCCGTTCATCCACCGCTTTTTTGATTTGTCCCAACGTGTAATAAGGCATTCCAAAATAAGCCGTCAGGAATAAAACCAAACCCAGCAAGCCCAAACCCAACAGAAAGCGCGGGGAAAGCATGAGCGAGAAGGGGCATTGGGAAGCTTTGCTCATGTTGGGTTGTTCATGACAGTTCCCCTGAGATCAGGGGAACTCTTTGTTAAGCCAAAGCGGGCTCCGCCGCCGGAGTGGGAGGCACATCCACCCACTTGCCGTTTTCCTTGATCAAGTCCACCAAACGATCCACCGCCTCCGCCTCGGGTATGTTGAACTTGACCGGCTTCTTCCCGATATAAAGATTGATTTTACCCGGTGCGCCCCCCACGTAACCGAAGTCGGCATCCGCCATTTCTCCAGGTCCATTGACGATACAACCCATGACCGCAATTTTCACACCTTTCAAATGCTGGGTAGAGGCCTTGATTTTGGCCGTGGTGCTTTGTAAATCAAAAAGCGTGCGACCGCAGGAGGGACAAGCCACGTAATCCGTCTTGAAAATGCGATTCCCCGCCGCCTGCAAAATGTTGTATCCCAGACGGATGTTCGCCCCAGGTGCCCTCTCCTGACGAAGCAGGATGGCATCGCCCACACCATCGCACAGGAGGGAACCGATGTGGATGGAGGAGCTTAACATGGTGCTGAGCAGGTCGGTTTCCTCTTCCGGATGCAGGGTGTCCTTCAACAAAATGGGATGACGTGGATGGATGCGGGAGGCCAGGATTCGGAAGGCGACGGCCACGTTCAGTGCTGTGCCGTCCTTGACTGTGACGACCACGGGGCTCTCCATGTCATTGATGGCCTGGATTTGCCCTTCGTTTGCAGATCCACTTCCTGCACCCCGGAAGTCTCGTAAACAATCTCCGGCGCCGTGTCCCCCATCTGGGCGAAGCGTGGTTTCAGCGTCTCGTGCAGATCCGCCGTGGAGAAGACCCGCGCCGGCTCGGTTCCACCCAGTTGAAAACCCTGCACATTGAGCGGAGCGGAGTTGCGTCGGGAATAAATGAAAGGATCAAAGCTCAAGGCATAACCCGCCCCGAGGGAGGCCGACTGGTTAAGACTCTCCGCATAAGTCACCAAGCCGGGCCACGGGAATTTCATGCACACTGTCTTCCGTCAGGGACACGCGGATGGTATCGCCCAAGCCATCCAAAAGCAGAGAGCCAATGCCGATGGCGCTCTTGATCCGTCCATCCTCCCCTTCCCCGGCCTCGGTCACTCCGAGGTGGATGGGGTAGTTCCAATCCGCACCCTGCTCATTCAACTTGGCCACGAGCAAGCGGTAGGCGTTGACCATGACCTTCGGGTTGGAGGACTTCATGGAAAAAACAAAATTATGGTAATCATGCTTGCGGGCGATGCGGGCGAATTCCAGAGCACTTTCCACCATGCCCAGCGGAGTGTCCCCATAACGGTTCATGATTCGATCAGAAAGGGAGCCGTGATTCGTGCCGATGCGCATGGCTATGCCCCGCTCCTGGCAAAGCTTGACCAGCGGGGTGAAGGTTTCCTCAATACGCACAAGTTCCTCGTCGTATTGGTCGTCGGTGTATTCCCGCACCTGGAATTTCTTTTTATCAGCAAAGTTCCCCGGATTGATCCGCACCTTGTCGATCCACTGGGCCGCTTCCATCGCTGCGTCCGGTTTGAAATGAATGTCGGCCACGATGGGCACGTCGCAACCCAGAGCCAACAATTCTGCCTTGATGTTTTTTAGATTGGCCGCGTCCTTGACCGTGGGAGCGGTGATGCGGACCATTTGGCAGCCCACCTTGACCAGATCCAAGGTCTGCTGGACGCAGGCAGCGGTGTCCATGGTGTCACAAGTCAGCATGGATTGAACCACGATGGGGTTGTCCCCACCCATCCTGACCTTGCCGATGTTGACTTCACGTGTCCGGCGGCGTTGATAAACGAAGGGGTTGTCGCAATAGTGGAGGGACATAAGCAGGGCCTCAGGGTTGTTTGGATTCAGAAGGGGTGGGCGCGGGGACGGGCTGAACGCCTGGGATGCTTTCCGCGGCTTTTTGTTCCTCGAAGAATTTGTTGACCCGTTTGTAAACGCGGTTCACGTCGAAGAAGGTGACATAAGCAAAAAAGCTGAGAATCAGGGCCAGGGAAGCCAGATGCATCATCTCCACCACTTTGTATTCAGCGGGTTTGCGACGAATCCATTCCACCACAGAGAGAACGATGTGACCTCCATCCAAAACGGGTATGGGCAGCAAGTTCATGATGGCCAAATTCACGTTGAGAATGACGGAGAAAAACAACACAAAACGCCAGTCCACCGTTAACAGATTCATGATTTTATCAAAGATACCCACCGGACCGCTGAGATGGCGGAAGCCCACTGCTGATTTCGGACTGGCCAAAGCCTGGAAGGTTCGCTGGATGGTAAAGACGCCGTTGATGATTTGCTCGGAAGGCGGGATATGAACGATGTGGGAATCCCGTAATTGAAAAGAGATCCCAATGATTCTGCGTCCAACGGATTCCATCATCTTAGGTTCAATCAGCACAGTGTGGGTTGAGTCACCCCGTTGAATCAGGAACTGGGCGGGTCCACTGGATTGATTTACCAAATAGACCACCTGTCCTGGACTGTGAACTTCCTCCCCATTGACAGCCAGGATTCTGTCGCCCGGTTTGATGTCGGCACTTTGGGCGGGCATTCCTTCTATAATTTGCTCCACCACCGGTTCCTTGGCCGGATAATCCTCAATCCCGATCACCCTTAGATTTTCAATCTTCGGCTCCTTGCGGGGCAGGACGGAAAACTCCTTCAAACCCACGCCTTCCCGGCTCACCTCCACCCGCACTCGTTCATGTTGGGATAACAACAGACTTTCCACCACACCATCAAAACGTCCCTGCCAACGGCTGACGCTGCGCCCATCAATCGCCGTCACCTTGTCCCCGGCCAGAATGCCCGCCTGCGCCGCCGGACTGCCCGGTTCCACATAACCGATGGTGGTCGTCAGCAGGCTCTTGTTGTCAGGCTTGCCCACCCAATAACACAAAAAGGCAAAAACCACCGCCAACAGAAAACTAAACAGCGGCCCGGCAAAAGCTGTGATGATTTTGGACAGTGGCGAGATGGGGGGCAGTTCCTTGAATTCCTGATCCGATTTCCCCTCCACCGCCTCCATGGCGGCCATTTGCGGCAGTTTGACAAAACCTCCAAAAGGCAGGAGACGCAGCACACAGTGAACCCCGCCCCATTTGAAACCCCAAACCTTCTTCCCCATACCGATGGCGAACTCCTCCACCACCAATCCACGCCAGCGGGCCGCCAGAAAATGGCCAAGTTCATGCACGAAAACCGTGATGCTGAACAAAACAAACGCCACCACAAAGGTGAGCAAAATCGTCAAAACAAGAGATAAGGTCATGATGTAAGTGCCTGTTCCGCCTCACGACGTGCCCAAGCATCAGCTCGAAGTATAGCATCCAGGTCCGGTGAGGCAATGTTCTCGTGACGGCTCATGACCTTCTCCACCGTCTGCCAAATGGAAGGAAAGGAGGTTTTTTCCTGTAAAAAGCGTTCCACCACCACCTCATTGGCCGCGTTCATGACCGCAGGCAGGGTTCCCCCCACCGTGCCCGCCTCCCGGGCCAAGCGCAGTGCAGGAAAACGGACGGGGTCGGGGGCTTCAAACACGATTTGCCCCAGTTTGGCGAAGTCCAAGTCCGGCAGGTCCGTGGGCAGACGACGCGGATAGGTCACCGCATATTGAATGGGAAAACACATATCCGTATGACTCAACTGCGCCAGCACGGAACGATCCACAAATTCCACCATGGAATGGACAATACTCTGGGGATGCACAATCACCTCAATCCGCTTCATTTCCACCCCGAACAACCAGCGTGCTTCAATCATCTCCAAGCCCTTGTTGAACATGGTGGCGGAATCAATCGTGATCTTCCGTCCCATGTCCCAGGTGGGATGTTTCAAAGCCTGAGCCAGACTGACCGTGGCCATCGCTTCCGCACTGGTTTGACGGAAGGGGCCCCCGGACGCCGTTAAAATCAGTCGTCGCACCTCACGCTCCGGGGCCTCATGTAAACATTGAAAAATAGCATTATGCTCGCTGTCCACTGGCAACACGGCCAAACCCTTTTCCCGCGCCAATCCCATGACCGCCTCCCCTGCCATAACCAAAATCTCCTTGCTCGCCACCGCCAGCTCCTTGCCCGTTTCCAAAGCCGCCAGAGCCGGCGCCAAACCTCCTGTGCCCACGATGGCTACCAACACCATGTCCGCCTCCGTTTGT
>JAAUTS010000004.1 GCA_012031345.1 Blastochloris sp.
CAAGGCCCGCGAGTTCGGCGCGGAAGGCATCGGGGCTGTGCCGCACCGAGCACATGTTCTTCGGCGAGGACCGGATCGTCGCGGTGCGGGAGATGATCCTCGCCACCGACGAGGAGGGCCGCAAAAAGGCACTCGCCAAGATCGAGCCGTTCCAGAAGTCTGACTTCGTGGGACTGTTCCAGGCGATGGCCGGTCTGCCGGTGACGATCCGCCTCTTGGACCCGCGCTCCACGAGTTCCTGCCGCACGACGCCAAGGGGCAAGAGGAAGTCGCCAGGCAAATCGGCGTCGCCCCCGAGAAGATCAAGGAGCGGGTCGAGGAGTTGCACGAGTTCAACCCGATGATGGGCTTCCGCGGCTGCCGGCTGCCGCTGGTCTTCCCCGAGATCGGCGACATGCAAGTCCGCGCGATCATCGAGGCGGCGATCGAGGTCAAAAAAGAAGGCAAGGAAGTTCTGCCCGAGATCATGATCCCGTTGATCGGCACCGTCGAGGAACTTGTCATCCTCAAAAGCGGGCGATTCAGGTGGCCGAGGAGTGCATGGCCAAGGCCAACACCCAGGTCGCGTACCTGATCCGGCACCATGATCGAAATCCCCGCGCGACGATCGTCGCCGACAAGATCGCCGAGGAGGCCGAGTTCTTCAGCTTCGGCACCAACGACCTGACACAGACCGCTCTGGGCATGAGCCGCGACGACTCCGGCAGCTTCCTCCCCGCCTATGCGGAAGAGGAAATCGTGAAGAAAAACCCCTTCGCCACCATCGATCAAAGCGGGGTTGGTCAACTCATGGAAATCGCCGCCGCCAAGGGTCAAAAGACCCGTCCCGGCATCAAACTCGGCATCTGTGGTGAACACGGTGGAGACCCTGACTCCGTCAAGTTCTGCCACAAACTCGGCCTCACCTACGTGAGCTGCTCCCCCTTCCGCGTCCCCGTGGCGCGCCTGGCCGCAGCCCAAGCCGCGCTGGCCGATTCCAAATAAATCCTTCGATCCCTACATCGAACCCAAGAAGGGCGGCTCCACGGAGCCGCCCTTTTTTATATCCCAATATCCCCCCCGAGTTGGCAGCGAAGCAGACCGCATCTCAGCGATAGAGCCCCTGCCTGTGAATGTAGTCACGCACCTTGGGATGCAAAATATTCCGTCCTTCCTCCCCCTCCGCCAAGGCTTCCCGAACCATGGTCGAAGAAACATCCGGAATGGTCCGGGACGACCAGCGCAAGCGCCAACCAGGGTCTGACGATTTCCGTCCGTAATCCGTGCCACGACCAAAAATCAGAAAGTCCACCCGACTACCCCAGACCTCGATTCGTGCCCATTGACTCAACAACTCATACTGATCCTGCCCCAGAATCAGGCAAAGCCTGTCTTCTGGATACAAACCCCACAAAAACTCCAGCGTCTGCCAGGTATAGGAAATCGGCGGCCCCTCGATCTCATGACGCGAAACCTCGATCCGCGGCTCATCCCCAAAAACCAAATTCAACATCTGCCAGCGATGCTCCCCGGAAGTCGGCTCCGCAAAACCACCCGCCTCCAATTTGAATGGGGAACGATGACAGGGCATCACAATCAAATGATCCACTCCCTCCACCAAAGCCGCCCGCGCCATCGCCTCATGTCCGCAATGCACCGGATCAAAAGTCCCACCAAACAATCCAATCGTTTTCAAGATAAAGAATACTAACACAAAAAATGCAAAACAAACACCAGCTCCTCACCCAAATTTCCCCTTCTTTTAAGTAGTCAGTGGTCAGTAATTCAAAAAACTAGAAACTGCTCGCCCCTAAGCCGCTTCCAAGTGTGTTTTTCCCACACTCGAAACCCGAAACTCGTAACCTTCCTCGTCCCCTATATCAAGAGGGGCAGAAAGGGTCGCAGGCCCGCTTCCGGGTGTGTTTCCCCCCCGCTCCTGGCCATTCGACGCACTTCACTTGCCCATGGTCTCAGGCCGCGCTTTAATTCATCTTATTCCTCTCATCGACCAAGCGCGTCGAATGGTCCCGAGCTTGTCGAGGGGCATCCCCTTCGTTTACATCCTCCCCCTGAGTACGACGGCCTCTACGTCGGCTGCTCAACGGACCAGGAGCAACTTGCGGCTGACTATCTTTGGCTTCATCTCCTGTTTAATCACCTAGCCCGCCCGCAGAAAGATTCTTTGCGCTTTGGCGTCCTCCCACTACAAGGGGAGATGCTTACGATCACTGAATTGACGGAACGTATCCTCCTCTTTCGGGATGCCCGGAACTGGAGGCAATTTCATGGCCCTAAGGATATAGCCGTAGCCATCAGCGTGGAGGCTTCCGAACTTTTGCAACACTTTGTCTGGCAGGACGCCGCACAGTCCGAACAACGCATCCGGGAACGCCGGGACGAGATCGCTTCGGAAATGGCGGATGTGGCCATTCTCCTTTTTGAAATGGCAGCCAACAGCGACATCGACCTGGGCCGGGCCATCGAGGCCAAGCTGCAACGGAATGAAGAACGTTACCCGGTGGACAAGGCCCGGGATTCCAACAAAAAATACAACGAATGGTGAATCCCGACGATCCCAGTCCCGCAGTTCCCGAGGATCTTCCGAGGCATCGGAGACGTCCACGTTATGCGGGCAAACATCCCCGCAAGTTTCAGGAAAAATACAAGGAACTGAGACCGGATCTTTACCCTGAGACAGTCGCAAGGGTTCTGGCCTCGGGTAAAACTCCGGCAGGCTCCCATGTGCCGATCATGGTGACGGAAGTTCTGGATCATCTCCAGCCTCGCGCCGGGCAGCGTCTGGTCGATTGCACGCTCGGCCACGGAGGTCATGCCCGCCGGATATTGTCGCGACTTCAGCCGGAAGGACATCTTTTGGGATTGGATGTGGACCCCAAAGAGCAGGCCCGCACGGAAGCCCAGTTGCGAAAGGAGGGTTTTGGTCCTGACATTTTCTCGGTGCAACGCAGCAACTTCGCCGGAATAAAACGGGCCTTGGCCATGCAGGGCTGGGAAAAGGTTCACGGAATTCTGGCGGATCTGGGTGTTTCCTCCATGCAACTGGATGAGCCGGAGCGGGGCTTTTCTTACAAGCTCGAAGGCCCCCTCGATATGCGCATGAATCCTGACAAAGGATCTCCGGCCTCGGAATGGATTCGCAACTCTACGCCGGAAGAACTCAGCACTATCCTACACCAAAACGCAGACGAACCCCAGGCTGTTCTGCTCGGTCAAGAACTGGCGGGCCAAAACCTAAGCAGCACCAGCGAGTTGAAGATGCAGATTACCCAGGCCCTGCCCGGCTTGAACGGGGAGGAACAAATCAAAACCATGCGTCGTGTCTTTCAAGCTCTGCGTATTGCGGTGAATGAGGAATTCAAATCCCTCGAAACCCTGCTCAAACACGCTCCCGACTGTCTTGAGTCCGGGGGACATATCGTCATTCTGAGCTTCCATTCCGGGGAGGATCGTCGAGTCAAAAGAGCCTTCCAAGAGGGTCTGCAACAAGGTCTCTACGCTCAGATAGCCGATCAACCGCTGCGCCCCTCCCCCGCCGAGTGCCGGGCCAATCCCCGGGCCAGCTCAACCAAGTTGCGTTGGGCCCGACGTTCTTGAATCCTTACAGCGCGCATTAAAATTTACGAGTTATCCTGACGTTTCACAGAAACGTCCTACATTTTATACCAGAATTTAGCTGTGCTTGCCTGGTTCTCATTCTTCTTTCCTCTTCGACTCTTCTGTGGTTTTGTCATTTCCCTATGTCAACATCCGCATTGGAAAAAGGTCTGGCTTATCTTCAACAAAACTCAAAGCGGGAGGATGTTCACTGCACCGCCTCCGGCCTGCAATATGAAATTCTGGTGGCAGGCACAGGCCAGAGCCCGAAAGCCACGGACTCCGTGCTGGTTCACTATGAGGGAACACTGATTGATGGAACCGTGTTTGACAGCTCTTATCGCCGCAAGCAGCCGATTGATTTTCCCCTGAACATGGTGATCGCAGGTTGGACCGAGGGGGTGCAACTGATGCAGGAAGGGGCGAAGTTTCGTTTTACCATTCCTTCCGAACTGGCTTATGGCCGCAGCGGGGCGGGCTCGGACATCGGGCCGGACGAGACGCTGATTTTTGATGTGGAGCTGCTCAAGGTGATGTGAGGAAAACGAGGTGGCGGGACAAGGTTTCAGTTCGCCGTCTCATGTCCGCTGAAAGCCGCGTATTGATTCAAACGCTCACGGAGTCGGGGATAAGCTTTCAAGGCCGGGTCCTGCTCCATGAGGCGTTGCGCGTGTTGCCTGGCCTCAGAGAGAAGCTTCATGTCCTTGCCCAGGTTGGCCACACGTAGAGGAGGCAGACCGCTTTGTTCCGCACCCAGAATGTTGCCCGGCCCACGAATCTTCAAATCTTCCTCCGCCAATTTAAATCCATCCTGCGTCTCCTCCATGATCTTGAGACGTTTCCAGGATTCCTCACTTTTCGGTTCCCCGACCAGAACGCAGTAGGATTGCAGGTCACTGCGCCCAACCCGTCCCCGCAACTGGTGCAACTGGGCCAGACCGAAACGTTCGGCATGTTCAATCACCATCATGGTGGCCCGGGGAACATCCACCCCCACCTCGATGACCGAGGTGGCCACCATCACATGTTTTTGTCCGGCGCGAAACTCCGCCATGTGCCGTCGCTTTTCCTCCGCATCCATTTTGCCGTGAAGCATGACCACTTCATTTTTTCCAAAAATTTCCTGCAACTGTTTGTAGGCCTGGGTGACGGATTTTAAATCCAGCTTCTCGGATTCTTCCAACACGGGATAAACCACGTAAGCTTGGCGACCTTTTTTGATTTCCGATTGAATGTAAAACCACACCTTGGGCAACTCCTCCTCCGAGCGCAGGACGGTTTTGATTTCGCGCCGACCCGGTGGCATTTCATCCAGGATGGACACATCCAGATCCCCATACAAAGTCAGGCAGAGAGTGCGCGGAATCGGGGTGGCGGTCATGACCAGCAAATCAGGGTTGTCTCCCTTGGCCAAAAAAGCCCGGCGTTGCAGAACACCGAACTTGTGTTGTTCATCGATCACCCCCAGACCCAGACGTGGAATAACCACCTTCTCCTGAAAGAGCGCGTGGGTTCCGACATAAACCGTTCCTACCACAGCGAACAAGCCCGTGCCAGAGGGTTTCCGAGTGCGGGTCCAGAGTTCCACCCGGATGCCCAACGGTTCCAAGAGCTGTCGGAAATTGCGCGCATGTTGTTCCGCCAGAGTTTCCGTCGGAGCAAGCAAGGCCGCGTTGCTGCCCGCCTCCAGGGTTTTCAACATGGCGTAGCAGGCCACCAAAGTTTTGCCCGAGCCCACATCCCCTTGCAAAAGACGGTTCATGGGCCGGGGCTTGGAGAGGTCCGCATCCAATTCAGTAAAGACCCTTCGTTGGGCACCGGTGGGTTGATAGGGCAAGGAGGCCAACCAACGCGCACTGAGGGATGCTGTTGCCTGGTCCGAACCCGTGGGTGGTGGCATCGCACGGTCCTTGTGGAGAACCGCCACGCTTTGGCGTCGCTTGGCCAAGAGGATCTGCATGAGAAAAAGTTCCTCAAAGGCCAAGCGTTGTCGCCCCTCCTCAAGTTCCGCCCAGGACGCGGGAAAATGAATAGCTTGATAAGCCTCCCGCGCGCTGATCCAGGAGCCGGGCAGCGGCAACATTTCCACCACATCAAAGTCCGGTGCGTGGAGCACGCCGTGGATGCGGGAGCGGATGACCCGTTGATTCAAGCCCGTGGTGGAGGGATAGATCGGGGTGATACGATCAAGATGAATCGCCGCCTGGGGATCGGGGGAGATGACTTCGATTTCCGGGTGCAGAATTTTTCGTTTCTTGCCACTGAGCGTCAGTCTGCCGTGGGCAATGAGCTCCTTCCCTTCCTTCAGATAATTTTTAAAAATGGCATGTTATACCATACCAAGGTCAGGGTTTCGAAAGTGCCCAGAGGTTGCATCTGCAATTCAAAGGAACTCCGCCCGCCACGCCAGCGATTCAGCTTCGCGCTGACCACAACTCCGCGCGTGGTGAGCAGGGCACCATCGGGCAGGCTGAAGGGATCCAGCCATTGTGCACGATCCTCGTAACGCCGGGGGAAGTGATGGATCAAATCTTCATCCCGAAGGATTCCGAGTTTGGCCCAGGCTTCCGGCATTTTTTTCTTGGGGGTGCTGACAACTTTCTCGGACACAAGTTCACCCTGCCCCGTTTTCATGGGGCAATCAAGTCAGCCTCTTCGTTTCTTCCGAAATCTTGAATTAACATTTTTCTGCCACCATTGACACAGTCCACAGGGCAACGGTAATCTCTTCTGGATGCCCGACACCGCTGAACTTCTCGAAACAACCCTCGCCCCCTCCCACAAAGCCCTGGGAGCGCGTATGGTTGAATTCGGCGGTTGGAACATGCCCGTTTCCTACAGCAGCATTCTGGAGGAACATCGGGCGGTGCGGGAAAAGGCCGGGCTTTTTGACATCAGTCACATGGGACAAATTTTTGTCTCCGGCGCCGGAGCCGAAGCCTGGCTCAACACCACGCTGACCAACGACGTCCGCCGCCTCTCGGTGGGCCACGGGCAATACACCCTCATGCTGAACGAAAGCGGAGGCACCGTGGATGACTTGATCATCTATCGCCTGGAGGATTTGCGCTACCTCCTGCTGGTCAACGCCTCACGGATCGAGGACGACTTCACTTGGTTGAACCGCCGCAAAAATGCCAACATCACCCTTGAAAATCTCAGCCCTGAATTCGGCGGACTGGCCCTGCAAGGACCCGAGTCTGAGACCGTCCTGCGCCGCAGCTTTGACGAGGAAAAACGACCCCTCAAACGGAACCAACTTCTCATCACCCCGTTCGAGGGCTTGGATGTCATCCTGACCCGCACTGGCTACACGGGGGAGGACGGTTTTGAACTCTTCGCATCAAATGAACTCCTGCCCAAACTCTGGGATCGTCTGTTGGCGGAAGGCAAACCTCTGGGCCTGCAACCCTGCGGTCTGGGCGCACGCGACACCCTGCGCCTGGAAGCTTGCTACCCTCTCTATGGTCATGAGCTGGATTCCTCCATCACTCCCTTGGAAGCCGGGCTGGGCAGCTTCCTGTGCTTTGATAAACCGGAGAAATTTGTCGGCATCGACGTCCTGCGCAAACAAAAGCAGGAGGGGCTAAGCCGCAAATCCGTCGCCTTACAGGTTCTGGGAAATGGCGCACCACCCCGGGCCCAATATCCGGTTTTGAAAGACGGCCAACGCATCGGAGAAGTCACCAGCGGCAGCCATTCCCCCACGCTGAAACGAGGCATCGCCCTGGCCCTGATTGACAGTGCCCACGCCGAAGCAGGCACCCTCTTGGAAATCCTGGTGCGCGAGCGCCCCGTCAGCGTCCAAGTGGTGAAAAAACCTTTTTACCGTTCCTCCTCTTTATGAATCATCCTGACACCCTCCTCTACTCCGACACCCATGAATGGCTCAGCGTCCACGACGGCATTGGCACCGTGGGCATCACCGATCACGCACAAAATGCCCTGAGCGATGTGGTTTTTGTGGAACTGCCCAAGCCGGGCAAGGTCGTGAAGCGCAAGGACCCCACGGCAGCAGTGGAAAGCGTCAAGGCCGCCTCGGATATTTATGCCCCCGTCTCCGGCGAAATTATTGAAGTGAACTCGGGCTTGAGCCAAAACCCGGAGTGGGTGAACGGTTCCCCTTACGAGCAAGGTTGGATTTTTAAAATCAAACTCAGTCAACCCGAGGAGACCAGCACCTTGAAGAAGGCCTCTGATTACGTCGCGGGCCTGGGCCACTGATTCCAACTCACTTCACCTCGCCACCCTCATGCTCAAAAAGATCAACCCCCACCTGATCGAATGGCACAGCTACAGCCAGGAATGCAAAGCGGATCTTCATGCCCACGCCTACATCTCCGAGGGCAAGCTTCTGCTCATTGATCCGATCCAGCCGGATGCCGCCACCCTGCAGGCCATCCAAACTCTGGGCAAACCCTGTGCCATCCTGCTGACCAACGGCAACCATGAACGATACTCCCGCATCATCAGCGATCTGATTAAAGTTCCCATCGCCGCTCCCGCCTTTGCCATCCAGGAACTTTCTTACAAACCGGACATCGTGGTGGACGGACTCAAACAACTCCACGGCCTGGTGCCCATGGCCTTGGAGGGAGCCGGACCGGGGGAACATGCCTATTACTGCCCGGCCAACCGCATCCTGTTCATCGGCGACGCCCTCATTCACAGCACCAAAAAAGGTCTCGAACTTCTCCCAGCAAAATACTGCAGCAATCCCAACCAACTCAAAACCAGCCTCCGCAGTCTCTTCGACCTCAAAATTGATCTCATGGCCTTCGCCCACGGCGAGCCCTGGCCCAACCCCTGCCAGCATTAAAAAAGCTGTTATCATGAAGTGTATCCGCCACTTGCCCCTGCTGCTGGGTCTCCTCCTTTGCCTAACTTCACCTTCTCTTCGCGCCGCCTCCAGTGACGATTCCCGCATCAGCGCCACACCCCAGCCCGCTCGACTCAAGACAAGCAGCGCTCCTTCCCTGGAAATTCCCGCCAACGCCCAGCGTCAGTTGAACCAATTCTTTTCCACCCTCCAGTCCGGCAACTCCAAACTCGCCTTCTTGAATCTCTTCGACAAAACCCAGTTCAAGGAAGACACCGAAATCATCGAAAACTTCATCACCGCCTCCCAAGGCTCCATCGAACGCTTCGGACCCTACAAAAAATTCGCACCCTTCGAGACCACCCGCATCGGTTCCCGACTCTACTTGCTCTCCTACATTTCGGAGCAAGGAACCAAACTCTTCCGCTGGCAATTTCTCTACTTCACCCCCATCGGCAACGAATGGCGTCTGGCCAACATCCGCGTCGATGACATGCGTGAATACATGCCCGCCCAGCCCAACCCCGTCAACCCACCCAAAGAAGTGGCTTTGAAGATAGAAAAGTTTTTCATCACCATCCAAAGCAACCGCAGCCCGGACGCCTTTAAGGAACTCCTCACCGGTTCCAGTATTGATTCCACTGGTCCGAATGTGGACGGCTTTGTTCAGCGCACGGAGAAAGCGATCAAGGAATACGGTGCTATGAAAAATTACGAACTTTTCGATCATCGTCCCCTCACGCCGGAATTCTCCCTGCTCATCTATTTCAGTCATCTGGAAACCGAACCGCTCCGCTGGCACTTTTACTTTGAAACCAAAGGGGAGGCCTGGAAGCTCATCAATCTGCGCGTGGACGACTCGCTGGATGAGGGCATCCTCAACAACTGAAGATCCCGCCCTGACCCGGCCACCTGCCCTTTTTCCCTGACCTCTCCGCCGCTTTTCTGTTGGAATCCGGCACTCTGCCTGCTTATGTAGAACCCATGTCACATCCTTTTGCTTCCACTGAAAAGACACTCCAAGCTTCCGGCAAATCCTACACCTATTACTCCCTGCCAGACCTGGCCAAATCTCTCGATCGCGATCTCTCCCGCCTCCCCGTCAGCATCCGCATCGTCCTCGAATCCGTTCTGCGTAATTGCGACGGTATTCGTGTTTCCTCCCAAGCCGTGCAGGAACTGGCCTCCTGGTCACCCAACTCCCCCCGCACAGAGGAAATTCCCTTCGTCGTCGCCCGCATCGTTCTTCAGGATTTCACTGGCGTCCCTCTCTTGGTCGATCTGGCCGCCATGCGTTCCGCTGTGGCCAAATTGAACAAAAACCCCAAAATGATCGAACCCCTGGTTCCCGTCGATCTCGTGGTGGATCATTCCGTTCAGGTCGATTTCAGTGGCAATGCCGATGCCTATCAAAAAAATCTCGAGATCGAATTCAAGCGCAACCGCGAACGCTATCAATTCCTCAAATGGGGAATGCAGGCCTTCGACACCTTTAAAGTGGTTCCCCCCGGCATCGGCATCGTTCACCAGGTCAACCTCGAATATCTCGCCAAAGGTGTCCTCACCCAACCCGGAACCCCCACCTCGAACCGCGAGACCGTCTTCCCCGACACCCTTGTCGGAACCGATTCCCACACCACCATGATCAATGGCATCGGCATCGTTGGTTGGGGCGTGGGCGGAATCGAAGCAGAGGCAGGCATGCTCGGACAACCCGTGTATTTCCTCACCCCGGACGTGGTCGGCGTTTACCTGACAGGTTCCCTCAAAGAAGGAGTCACCGCCACCGACCTGGTGCTGACCCTCACCCAAATTCTGCGTAAGGCCAAGGTCGTCGGCAAATTTGTCGAGTTTTTCGGTCCCGGTGCCGCCGCCCTCAGCGTGGTGGATCGCGCCACCATCGGCAACATGGCTCCGGAATACGGCGCCACTATGGGCTTCTTCCCCATCGATGCGGAGTGCTCCGCCTACTTCCGTTCCACCGGGCGCAGCGAGGAACAAATTGCCCTCTTCGAAGCCTATTACCAGGCACAAAACCTCTGGGGCATCCCGCAACAGGGTCAGATCGATTACTCCGAAGTGATCGAACTCGACATCAGCAGCGTCATCCCCAGCGTGGCCGGACCCAAGCGTCCCCAGGACCGCATCGAACTCCACAAACTCAAGGAGGAATTCACCAACACCTTCAGCAAACCCGTCGCAGAAAGTGGCTTTGGCAAAAAGGCCGAGGAATTCGCCTCCGTCAAAGCCCAGGTCTCCCTCAATGGTCACGGCTCAGCCTCCATCGGTCATGGTTCGGTTTTGATCGCCGCCATCACCTCCTGCACCAACACCTCCAACCCCAGCGTCATGTTGGCCGCCGGGCTTTTGGCCAAAAAGCCGTCGAACGCGGACTCAAGGTCAACCCCGCCGTCAAAGCCTCCCTCGCTCCCGGCTCCCGTGTGGTCTCCGACTATCTAAACAAAGCCGGACTCCAACCCTACCTCGACCAACTCGGCTTCAACCTGGTCGGCTACGGCTGCACCACCTGCATCGGCAACTCCGGCCCCCTCGCCGCTCCCATCGAAGATGCCGTGATCAAAAACGACCTGGTCGCTGCCTCCGTCCTTTCCGGTAACCGCAACTTCGAGGCCCGCGTCCACCAAAACATCAAAGCCAACTTCCTCATGTCCCCACCGCTGGTCGTCGCCTTCGCCCTGGCTGGACGAGTTGACATCAATCTGGCCACCGATGCGCTCGGCACGGACCAAAACGGACAACCCGTTTACCTCAAGGAAATCTGGCCCACGCTCAACGAAATCCGCGATCAAATGGCTCTCGCCCTCAAACCCGAAATCTTTCAAAAACTCTACACGGACTTCGCCTCCCAAAACCCCAAATGGAACGAAATCACCTCCTCCACCGGGAATGTTTATGAATGGGACCGCGATTCCACCTACATTCAGGAACCTCCCTTCTTTGAAGATTTCTCCCTGCAACCCGGACGCATCACTCCCATCACCCAGGCCCGGCCCATGGGTATTTTTGGCGATTCCGTCACCACCGACCACATCTCCCCGGCGGGCAACATTAAAAAGGACAGTCCGGCCGGAAAATATCTTCAGGAAAAAGGAGTCAGCTACGAGGACTTCAACAGCTACGGTTCCCGTCGTGGCAACGACCGCATCATGACCCGCGGCACCTTTGCCAACGTTCGCATCAAAAATCTCATGGTCCCCGGCGTGGAAGGCGGAGTCACTCTTTATCAGGGTCAAACCGTTTCCATCTACGACGCCGCCATGGCCTACAAACAACAGGGCATTCCCCTCATCGTCATCGGCGGTAAGGAATACGGCACGGGCAGCTCACGCGACTGGGCGGCCAAAGGAACCAAACTCCTCGGCGTCCGTGCGGTCATTGCCGAAAGTTTTGAACGCATTCACCGCAGCAACCTCGTCGGCATGGGCGTTCTACCCTGCTGCTTTGAGGACGGTGTCACCGGGAAAAGCCTCAAACTGGATGGCAGCGAAAGCTTCTCCATTCTCGGTCTGGATGAAACCATCAAGCCCCAACAAAAATTACAGCTCGAAATCACCCGTGCCGATGGCCGGATTGAGACCTTACCCGTCCTCTGCCGCATCGACACCCCGATCGAAGTGGAATACTACAGACACGGCGGCATTCTCCCCTACGTCCTGCGACAACTCATTTCCCAAAATTGACTCGCACTGAATGAACGTCCTCCAAAGCCATGAAAATCATCGCCGCAGCAGTCTTTGCCGGCCTGGGCCTGATCGCCTTGGCCATCTACTCTAAAAAAGACCCAGCCAACCCAACGATAAGTTTGCCGGAGATCAAGCAGCCATTCACCCTCGATGAAGTCAAGTTGGCGGCCCAGGAGACCCTGCATCGTAGATACCCTGACGGCATCATCAAAGAGCAAGATTTACCAATTTATAAAATTGAGATCGATGAAGTTCGCATCAACGAAACTAAAGATACTTATCGCATCTATTATCACGTAACAAATCTTAAAGATCAGAAAAAAGCACTGGATGAAGTCGATCTGAATGGAGATTCTTTCGGTGTCTGGAAGGCATCAATTCATGGTGTGAAGCTCGTCATGAAAGAGTAGCTTTACAAACCTGACACGGCCTCCCCTTCCCGATCTTATTGCCGTTAAAAAAGTTTTTTGTTAAACATACCCCGTGCGTTCCATCCGAAATGCTTTCAGCCTGATTGAACTTTTGGTGGTTCTGGCTGTGATTATTTTGTTGTTGGGACTGCTTTTTCCCGCCGTGCAAATGGCACTGAACAAAGCCCATACCGCCAAAGCAGCCAGCAACCTTCGCCAAATCGGCATCGCCTTTCAGCTCTATCTGCAAAACAACGACAACACCATGCCGCAACGCTTCTATCCCTCCGCTTCACCACGCACGGGTTATGATGAATTGTTGCTGCCCTACACCAATGGCGACACACAGATCTTCCAATGTCCGGCTCACAAGCAGCGCGACTATCCCTACGAGCCTTCCTACGGCATGAATTGGTATTACGACAACTGCAATGTCCTTCTGGTCACGGAGAATTCAAAAACCATTCTTGCCACAGGCACCCTGGGCGGTGCCGGGATCGGCTCTCATCGCGCAGACCGCGATAGTGGGGATCCCGGAGTGCTGGACACTCGAAGACATCAAGGCAAGGCAAACTACCTTTTCTTTGATGGCCATGTTGAACTGCTGAAATTTGAGCAAACCCTCAGTCCCGTGGATCTATGGGGAACCGATCACGGCATGCACGACGAACCCTTGCCTGAAACCCACAGCCCCTGAACCACCTTCAGGCCCGGCCCCCTTATTATTCTCAGAATCCATCCGAACAAATCGCCAGAGCCTCACGAATCCGCTCCTCGCTAACCTCCGTCGTCAGCAGAGTCCGACCAATCTCCGGCATCAACACCCACTGAATCCCGGTGGCTCCCGCCTTCTTGTCCCGCATCAAGGCAGGCTGGACCTGTGCCAAAGTCAGCCCCGGATGGGTGATGGGTAGTCCATGATTTTTAAGGATGGTCCGAACCTTCTCCACACTCCCTTCCGCCAAGCCCGCGCAACGTTCCGACAACCAAGTCGCCGCCACCATACCGATCGAGATGGCCTCCCCGTGCAGCAATTCCCCATATCCTACCGATTGCTCGATGGCGTGACCCAGGGTGTGCCCGAAGTTCAATACTGCACGCAAGCCTGTCTCCTCCCGTTCATCTGCGGAAACAATCTCCGCCTTGATCTCCACACATCGTTTGATGATCGGGGCCAGATTCCGGGGCCGCCCCCCGGCCACCTCGGCCAACAACCCGGGATCACGGATCAATCCATACTTGATCACCTCCGCCATCCCTGCCGCCAGTTCGCGCTCCGACAGGGTTTCCAAAAAATCAAGATCTACTAACACCTGCTCCGGCTGATAAAAGGCACCGACCAGATTCTTCCCCTCCGGTAAATTCACTCCGGTCTTCCCCCCCACACTGCTGTCCACCGCCGCCAGCAAGGTGGTCGGAATTTGAATGAACCGCACTCCGCGCAGATAACTCGCCGCCAGGTAACCCGCCAGATCTCCCACCACTCCACCTCCCACCGCCAAAACCGTGGTCTTGCGGGAGAAACGGTCCTGGGCCAAACGGGAACAGAGATCGGAAAATTGGGATAATGACTTGCTGCCCTCACCCGCAGGAACCTCGTAAACAGAGCATTTCGGGGTCAACCCGGACAGCTCTTGTCGGAGGGTCGCGAACCAGTCTTGTCGCATCACATTCCCGTCCGTGACCAAGGCAATCCCGGACTTAAAATCCAGGCCCTTGAGCGCATCCGGCAGCAGGCCCTTTCCGATGTCGATGGGATACGAACGCTCCGCTAACTGAACTACAACCCTTTCCATCACGACAACCTAGAGAAAACCCAGCTCTTGCCAATGGCATTTACCGTGGCGAACACTTCGCCTGCTTGCTGAGGAAGAATCCTGCGCTCTCATCCCGGCGTTTCCCGCGCGCGTGAGATATGTCCTCACACTGCTTCCAATTCACGATCATGGCTCAGGCCAGACTTGCCCCCACCTGTTTTCTCAACTTGAGTGGCCAGAGGCTGTCTAAAAAGTGGGTGAGCTAAAATTTCAAGAGAAAATTTCGTCCGGCGAGGAGCGACGAAGGCGCCTATCCACAAGGATACGCAACTGAGAAGCAATAACGCAGGAAGAAATTTTTCGCAGAAAGTTTGCCTTGAGCCACTTTTTTAGACAGCCTCTTAGATGAAGTTCGTGCCTCGGCTTCCACTCAACCCTGCCCAGATTCAGGCCAGAATCTTTGGCTTGCTGATACTGATCGGTTTTTTGATCTTGGCCCGTTTCATCAACCCCCGGCATGGTTCGGAATTTATTCTGTCAGGCTTCAGAAGAATCACCGGCCTTCCCTGCCCCCTCTGTGGCGGCACCCGAGCCACGCATTATCTACTTCAGGGGAACTTGGAACAAACCCTTTACTACAATTGGCTGGCCATTCCTTCCCTCCTCGTCGCCCTGATCCTCATCATATGCTGGACCGCGGAGATCATCACCCGACGCATCCTCCTTCCCCACTTCAAAGTCCCGGTAAAAGTCTGGTTTCTGGCCCTGCCCCTGCTTTTATTGGTTTGGGGAATACAAATCCACTCCGCACTGAATCATCCCAAACCCGAACTTCTCAATGCTCGTGGGCTTTACTTTAAATTCAATTCTGGAAGCATTCCCCCACAACCACTCACTCCAACCCCGGAAGAACCTCAATAATGAAACAATGGTATTACGCTCAAAATGGTGAACGCAAAGGCCCCCTTGATAAAGCCACCGTCTTGAACCTCTACCAGAACGGTCAGATCCGGGCTGATGACTTGGTTTGGGAGGAAGGCATGAGTGACTGGGTCAAGGCCTCCACCGTCTTGACCTCCACTAACATCAATACTCCAGTTCCTAACTTGAGCACCCCTGCTGGTCCCAATCCGCTCAGCCCGGACACCTCAGGGAATCTGCCCGATTATGGGGATTTCCTCTGCTGGGGCATCGCCCTGATGTTGATCCCTTGTCTCGGCTTCGCGACTTTCATCGCCCTGATTGTCTTTCACATTTTGGAACTGATCGCGGTGCGCGAAAAAGTCCAGGCAGGTCAGGCTCAAGCTAGTTCCTACAGCAATGTTCATCCAGTCCTCATGGCTCTGGGACTTCTTTGCTGTGGCTTTATCTTCTACCCCCTTTTCATGCACTGGCGCAATGAAACCAAATTATTCAAACCCCAACCCCATGCCGTCTGGTTTTCCATCGTCATTTTGGGCATCGTCCTCATCCTCTGGACTTCCTTGCAATTCTTAAATGCCTTCATGAACCTCTCCTCCCTCAACAACCTCTAACACCCCTTGCCCAAAATGAAGCGATGGTTCTACGCCCGCAACTCCGAACGCATCGGTCCCGTCGATGCCTCGGTTCTGCGTGAACTGTTTGCCGCAGGTCAAATCCGACCGGATGACCTTGTTTGGGAAGAGGGCATGAAAGATTGGGTCAAAGCGGGTGATGCCCTCCCCTCTCTCAACCAGCCTCCTCCGGAAATCCCCGTCGCAACTCCTAACCAAGCTTGGCCCGACCCTCAGGTCCACCCCTATCCAGCCCAGGCCCGTGACTCCTCCCTGGCTATCGTATCCTTGGTTTCCGGCATCATCAGTCTGGTCACCTTTATTTTTTGTTGTGGAATATTGGGCCTCGTGCCCATCGTCACCGGACATCTCGCACTTCGGGAAATCCGGGATCAACCCGGACTCTCCGGTAAAGGTATGGCTCAGGCAGGTCTCATCATGGGTTACATTTCCCTCTCGATCACCGTCCTTATTATTCTGTTCTATGGAATCATCTTCGCCATCGGCCTCTCTTCAGAACTCAACAAATAACGCCACCATGTTTCCTGACTCCAGACTTCCTGACCCCAAACCGCTTCGTCGTCCCCGTCGTAATCGCCGCAGCGAAGGTCTCCGCACTGCCCTGCGCGAAACCCACCTGGGCCTGCAACATCTGGTTACCCCTCTTTTTGTCAAAGAAGGACTGAGCCAACCCGAACCCATCGATTCCCTCCCTGGGATCTTCAGATTTTCCCCCGACGCACTGCTCCACGAAATCGAGAGACTTCATGGCCTGGGCCTCAGCACCTTCGCCCTCTTCCCTTGTCTCCCCCCGGAAAGCAAAGACCTGGAAGCTTCGGAAGCACTGAACCCTGACAATCTCATCAACCGCTGCCTGCGCCGCATCAAAACCTCCCTGCCCGGAGTTACTCTGATCAGTGATGTCGCCCTCGATCCCTACACCACACATGGGCACGATGGCATCCTCGACCCTTCCGGTAACGTGGCCAACGACGCTACGGTGACCATCCTGGCCCGCATGGCTCTGCTGCAAGCCCAGGCCGGAGTCGATTACGTCGCGCCCTCCGACATGATGGATGGCCGTGTCCGTGCCATCCGTCATACCCTCGACCTCGCAGGTCACGAATCAACCGGCATCCTGGCCTACTCCTCCAAATTTGCCTCCGCCTACTACGGACCTTTCCGGGACGCCGTTGGCAGCCGCGTTTCCGGCTCCTACTTGGATAAACGCAGCTATCAACTCGATCCCGCCAACTCACGGGAAGCCCTGCTCGAAGCCCTGCTGGATGAGGAGGAAGGAGCCGACATTCTTATGGTCAAACCGGCCGGACTTTATCTGGATATCCTCAGCAAGCTACGCCAAAAGACATTGCTCCCCTTGGCTGCCTATCAAGTCTCAGGAGAATACGCTCAAATCCACGCCGCCGCCCAAAACGGCTGGCTTGACCTGAAACAAGCCCGTGACGAATCCCTCCTCGCCATCCGCCGGGCCGGAGCCGATCTCATTTTCAGCTACTTTGCCCCCGCCATCGCGGCGGAATCTTCTATCTAAAAAGCGGCAGCTGCCCATCGTTATTTTCGCGCCCGAAATTGGTTGTTTGCAGCTGATATGCAGCTTGTATGGCAAATCTTTTGATTTATGTTTATTGGATGCGTTCAAGTCGGTTTCACTTCTTGCCATTCTGGAAAATTCTACTCTGCTCCGTCCTCTTCTACCCCATATTCTGCCCGGCAGAAACGACCACCAATCTGCTGCGTAACGGCAGCTTCGAGGGCTCCCTTCTCTATTGGAATGGTCAAAATAAAAAGGAAGTCGTCGAAGGCGGTAAATTTGGAAAATACGCTTTTAAGATGACCGGCGACTGGTCTCTCAGCGCCCCCATTCCCATGGAGCGCGATGCCGTTTACACCATCACACTCTGGGCCAAACTTGCTACGGAAGGCAACAATGTCCTCCAATTCGGTATGCGTCCCATGGCCCGCGAACATGAGGTCAGGCCAACACGTCTCTCCGAGCCACCTCCCAAGGGCGGCTTTCCGCTCACGACCGAATGGCAACGTTTCTCCGCCACCTTTAAAGCGGATTGTCCACGTCACGGCATGTGGCCGCTTCCCCACTACGGAATCAGTCTGGACAGCAACGATGATCGCACCCCGATTCTTATTGATGGCGTGACCGTGACCAAGGGAGATCAACCCGCCGCCACTTATCTCCCCCGCAGTCCGATTGAAGTCACCATCCTTCCCACCAATTTGCCAGGCTATCGCGGAGCAGCGGGAAACATGTACAAAAAAGGGGCCACGGCCACCCTGGATGCCCTTCTGCACAATCCCGGCGATCAGGCCCGGGAAGTCCTGGCCCGCTGGCAACTCATGGATTACGAGGGCAGCGTTCCTTTGGCGGAGCCTGTGGACACCAAGATCAAAATCGCTCCCGGTGCCACGATCAAGGTTCCAGCCACCCTGCCCTTGAGTGCCAACGGAACCGTCCTGGCTCGTTGTAGCATCCTCGATAGTTCTGGTAAGGTTCTGGATTCCTCCCACATTCCGCTCACTTCCCTGCCTTACGAAAAAGCCGCCACTCAACCCAACTACGAGGAACGTTTCGGCGGCTCCTTCGCCGGTGGTGTGGAGTGTCTGGACCGGATGCAACGCATCGGCTTTGGCTGGACCCGTTGGTGGGCCAACAACAAGTGGCATGATTACGAACCGGAAGAAGGAAAATTTGACTGGTCCATGGACAAGCAACAACAAGCCTGGGACCGTGGCATCTCCAATCACATCGTCCTATACGGCTGGCCCAAATGGATCATGGACCAGGATCATCCCCTGCCCAGGGACATGCGCTGGCCGGCGGAGGATCCACGCTGGGAGGATCTCAGCGTGGTCACGGCCTGGGATCGCTTCGTCAAAGCCGCAGTCGAAAACTTTCGTGGCAAGTCGGTTGTCTTTCAAATCGCCAACGAACCCGGTCATGACCAGTGGAAAAAAGGTTGGATCAAGGAGTATGTGAAATTCAACCAACGCACCGCCAGGTTGATCAAACAAACCGACCCCAAGGCACGCGTCTCAGTCAACAATGTTTATCTTAACCCCAGTCCTGATAACGCCGCCCTGCTCGGAGCGAAGGATTTCAAAAATTTCGATGTCTGGTCCTGGCACGACTACCATGCGGGCTGGTTGGGAGACGCCGTCACCATGAAGCGCATGCACTCCATGCTCGCGGAGGCCGGGGGCAAACACCTTGAAGTTTGGTTCACCGAGGGTTGGGCCTTCACCAATACCTTGGTGGATCAACCCATCGCCTGCACCAGCTTGACCAGTGTCGAAAGCACCCACGCCATCATGAACTCCGTGGCGGAATTGACCGCCAATGGCCATGATAAAATGGTTCTTTTCCATCTCATGTATGGCACCCATGGCATGAGCTTCTGGGATTACAGCGGCCCCGGAGTGATGCTCTGGGATTGGTATGACTATCCCACCGCCTTGGTCGGTGCCTGGAATGTCATCAACCATCACATCGGCCTCAGCCGGCAAGTGGGTTTTGTCCGTCCTCCCGGCGCCAATTTCTGCATCTTCACCGACCTTCGCAACAACCGCGGCGTCATGATCGCCTTCGCAGACCGTAATGCCAAAAATGACGTGGTCATCGACTTGCCCTTGAGCGGACTGACGGCGGAGGACCTTCAAGCCAATCCCGTTCAGATGGATGGAACCAAACTCACGCTGAAGGCCTCCGGCCGTCCCGTCATCCTCTACACCGCCACCGGAGGCAAGGGCGAGGATCTCCTGCCCAAACTCGAACCTCTGGATCGCAAACATCTCGGTTTTGTTAGTGCGGGTGAGGGCCAGACCAAAATCTATCGACTACCCGACGTCTGGGATGGCGTGGAAAAGAAAAGCAGCAAAGGCAACCCCGTGCTCAACGGAGACCAACCCATTTGGCGCGTGGACCGACTTTATCCTAACGACCCCATCATGCCCGCCAACTACAGCCCCATGGTCTGGGGCAACCAACGCTGGGAGGCACCTGACTACTCCCAAGGCGGACATCCCAGCGTCACTTTAAAAGATGGCCTCGTCAGCATGGGCACGCTCGGACCATGGAACGGTAAGGACACCAATTTTAAAAAACAGCCCGCCCTCGTCTTTATTGTCCCGGAGAGCGGAGTGTATCAGATCCAATTCACCGCCCACTCCGATCCCTGGGGCGGAACCAAAGCGGATGCCTTCCTCTATCTCATGAAACGTGATGAACAGCGCGTTGGTGAATTGAAAAAAATTACCCTCAAAGCCGACCAAACCCCGATCAAATTTGAACTGGAGCTGGATGCCGCCTCAGGGCATGAAATCGTGATTCTGAGCGAGATGCCCAATCACAACGGCTCAACCAACGTGATCTTAAAAGATCTCAGCATCACGAAAAAGTGATGCCGATCACTCACCCTGCCAACCCAACTCAGGCCTTCTTCTTGCCCGCCGCGACAATACGATCATGTTTGGCGCGACGGCGTTGGCGTTTTTTGGCATTGGTGCGAGCTTTGGTTGAATTGGATGTACCCATAACCTATGCCAACACCCTTCCCCATCCTGTGCAAGTGGAATCGCTTTCCATCACGCCATGCCGAAACACTCTGGATTGACGGCATCGCCTCAACGCAGGCATGATCTTCCTTTCAACATGCACCCTCAGGTCCCCTACTTCTCCCTCTCCGAACAACATCAGGCCCTCAAAAAGGATCTGCTCCACGCCATCGAAAAAACCATCGACCAAAACAACTTTTGTCTGGGACCGGACGTGGATGCTTTTGAGACCGAATTCAAACCTTTCTCCGGCACGGATTTCTGCGTCGCCATGAACAGCGGCACCTCCGCCCTCCACATCGCTCTCCTGCTGCACAACATCGGACCCGGCGATGAAGTCATCACCACTCCCTTCACCTTCGCATCCACCAGTTGGGCCATTTCCTACGTCGGTGCCAAGCCCGTCTATGTGGACATCGAACCGAATACCTATCAAATCGATCCCACAAAAATCGAAGCAGCCATCAACTCCCGCACCAAAGCCATCCTTCCCGTTCACCTTTACGGACATCCCTGCGACATGGACGCCATCCTCGCCATTGCTGATAAACACGGACTCCCCGTCATCGAAGACGCAGCCCAAGCTCATGGGGCTGCTTACAAAGGCAGAATCGTCGGCAACCTGGGCCGTCAATCCTGTTTCAGTTTTTATCCCACCAAAAATCTCGGCGCCTGCGGGGAGGGAGGCGTGCTCTGCACCAATCAACCTGACTTGGCCCGACGCGCCATCGCTCTGCGCAATCACGGCTCCTACCAGCGTTATCACTACGAGGAGGTCGGCTACAACTATCGCATGGAAGGAATTCAAGCCGCCGTGCTTCGGGTCAAACTGAGACACCTCAACTCCTGGCTCGAAGCTCGTCGGAGTCACGCTGAAGTTTATCATCAGCGGTTGGCGACTCTGACCTCCCTGGGACTCATTCTTCCTCAGGAACAAGTTTGGGCCCGCTCCTCCTGGCATCTCTACGTCGTGCGGCATCCCCGTCGGGATGCCCTGCAACAACATCTCCAGGATCACGGCGTCGGCTCGGCCATTCACTATCCCATCCCCTTGCACTTGCAGAAATGTTATGAACCTCTCGGTTATGCCCCCGGTTCCTTCCCCGTGGCGGAGCAAGTGGCCCGCGAATGTCTCGCCCTGCCCTTTTATCCTGAAATGACCCCGACACAGATCCATCGCGTCTGTGAAGTCCTGCAAGCTTACCCTGCCTGAACCCAACGCCCGACATGCCCGAACTGCTTCTCCTGCTCCAACTCAGCACCTGCCTGGCCATGACTGGCCTCATCTGGTATGTTCAGGTTGTTTCCTACCCTCTCTTTCACAAGGTCGGAGCCGCCGCCTTCCCGGCTATCACCTCGGCCTGACCCGCCGCACCGCCTTGGTCGTAGGACCCATCATGCTGCTCGAAGCTCTCAGCTCCCTGCTCCTGCTTCATTGGATTCCCACTCCCCACAGCATGATCCCCTTCCTCACCCTTTTTGCATTGCTGGTCCTGATCTGGCTCTCCACCTTTCTCCTGCAGATGCCCCAACACTTTCGTTTGGAAAAAAACAAAAATCACCAAGCCATCCATCATCTCATTCTAGGCAACTGGGTTCGCACCCTCCTCTGGAGCCTGCGTAGCCTCGCCCTGATTCACCTCACCTGGCTTTCTCTCTGCCAATAACTGAATCTCCGCGCTTGCCAGAACCTCTCTCTTTCGTTGATACTGTTTCACGCTTTTATGGATCGTAAAACCATCATCCTCGTTGCCGCCCTCGGCTTGATCGCTGGACTCTGTGCCTACGGTGCCCGGCGCCAGTACAACCTGAAAAAAGCCCGCGCTCTCCGGGCCAGTTTCCGACCCCACTACACCAACGGTTGTTACATGGTCAAAATTGTGGATGGCCCCGCCTGGTCCATTGGGGAATTCGGCACCTTCGACGCCTCCAGCAACAGGCTCCTGATTGAAGGTGAAGACTTCGACGCCCAGGAATTTGAGTTCATTTTGGCCTAAGCTCACTAGGCCCCCTTCACCATCACTGCACCCGGCGGGGGTCGAACCCACAACCTTCGGCTTCGGAGGCCGACGCTCTATCCATTGAGCTACGGGTGCTTGTTGGATTTAAAATCCTACTCAGGGCTGTCTGACCCGCAAGAAAATTGATCCTCGCCTCCCACATCCCAACAACCCGGAAACCCCACACCTTCATCGCAATTTCTTGACGTCACCGCCACCAAGTCTGATAGGCTTCCCACTCCATCATGAGCAACACCTACTTCCCTGACATTCCTAAAATCCAATACGAAGGCCCTCAATCCAAAAATTCCCTCGCCTTCAAACACTACAACCCTGATGAAAAGGTCGAAGGTCGGACCATGAAGGAACAGCTCCGCTTCGCCGTCTCCTACTGGCACACCTTCCGCGGCACAGGCTCGGATCCCTTCGGTGTCGGCACCGCCATCCGGCCCTGGGACGATGGCAGCGCCAGCCTCGCCAACGCTCAAAAGCGGGCTCATGTTGCTTTTGAATTCATGGAAAAACTCGGTGCCCCTTTCTATTGCTTCCATGACCGGGACGTCGCCCCGGAAGGCGCGACCTTGGCCGAATCGAATCAAAACCTCGACGCCGTGGCCAAGGTGCTGAAAGAAGAACAGGAACGCACCGGCATCCGATTGCTCTGGGGCACGGCCTGTCTCTTTGTCCACCCACGCTACTGCCATGGGGCCGCCACCAGTTGTAATGCAGAAGTCTTCGCCTACGCCGGCGCTCAGGTCAAGAAAGCCCTGGAAGTTACTCATCATCTGGGCGGTGCCGGTTATGTTTTCTGGGGAGGACGCGAAGGCTACAGCACCCTGCTCAACACCAACATGAAAAGGGAGGTCGATCACTTGGCTAAACTCCTTCATCTGGCGGTTGAACATAAAAAGAAAATCGGATTCACCGGCCCCTTCTACATCGAGCCCAAGCCCAAGGAACCCACCCGCCATCAATACGACTCGGATGCCGCCGCTTGCCTCAACTTCCTGCGGGAATACGGCCTGCTCGAACACTTCAAACTCAACATCGAGACCAACCACGCCACCCTCGCAGGACACACCATGCAGCATGAACTGGAAGTCGCCGCCGCCGCCGGAGTCCTCGGTTCGATTGATGCCAACACCGGAGACGAGCTTCTCGGCTGGGACACGGACCAATTCCCCACCAGCATCTACCTCACCACCCAAATCATGCTCTCTCTCATGAAAGCAGGCGGCTTCACCACAGGCGGCTTAAACTTCGACGCCAAGGTGCGACGCGAAAGCTTCGAACCGGTCGATCTTTTCCACGCCCACATCGGCGGCATGGACGCCTTCGCCCGTGGCCTTAAGATCGCCGCCGCCATCCGCGCCGACGGACGCCTCGACCGCTTCGTCCAGGAACGCTACAGCTCTTGGGATCACGGCATCGGGGCCCAAGTCGAACAAGGCAAGGCCTCTCTGACAGACCTCGAAGCCTACATCTTGAAAAATGGCGAACCCAAAACCAACAGCAGCGGTCGCCAGGAAATGCTGGAAAATTTGATCAACGAATTCATCTGATCCTGAAAAGTGGGAGGGGCGTGATTTTTCCAGAAATCCGCCCCCTCACTTCATTTCTCAAAAACTTTGCTCCCCTGTTCACGCACCAGAATCCCCACCTTTTCATCAAAGGAATCCTTGGCTCCAGAAGCACCCTCTTTTTTCTTCTCCTCTGCCAGAAAGCGGGAACGTTCTGCGGAAACTTTGGCGATTTCCTGATAAATCTTTTCACGTTCCTCCTCTTTTTCCTTCAGCTTGAGTTTGATTTCAGATGGGCTCAAGCCCCTCCAGGCCTCCGGTAAATCCTCTTTTTCAGTTCATCGAGTTTTACCACTCCATCCTTCATATCATCCAACAAATCGCCCCGGCCTTGCACCGCCTTGCCTGACTTGCTGTTATAGCCCAGTCGATCCGCTATTCTGGCGGCTGGGGCAGACTCCGAAACGGACTGTTTGTTTAACACTTCAGCCCGTTGTCTCCTGCTCCCGTAAGGCAACAAGGTTGCACCTGCTTGGCGGTTGAGCTCCTCCAATCGTTTGTCCTGCGGTGCTTCGCGCACCACCATGTCTCCAGTCTGACCCAAAGCCACATAGCGACCATCCGTCAGGGAAGCGATCTTTTGCCAAACCACATCCGTTCCTTCCAGATTACCGCACTGCACCGTGTTGATCAGGATGCCCCGTTCCACAGCCTTTTGGCAGGAAACCGGATACTTGATGTCATCCTGATAACTCATCTGCGGGGGAGCGTCCCCGACCAGAAAAATCATTCGCAACACCTTGCCCGAACCCGTCCAATCCATCAAATCCACCGCTTCCGCCAAGGCCTGATTTACCGACTCCGGCGTGTCCCCACCCCCGTCAGCCTGATACTGAAGCAGCTCCGCGTAAAGGGCATCGAGATCATCCGTTAACCCAAAACGTTTGGTGACATAGGCATCACCCCGGTCGCGATATCCGATCAAACCCATCCGCACTTTGGCTCCCGGATGAGCTTCTAGAATTTCTCCGGCGATCGACCAGATTTTGTCCTTGGCTCCCTCAATCAAACCGGACATGGATCCCGTCGTATCCAAGACAAAACAAACCTCGATCCTGGGAACCTCAGAGCTTAAACGGGACAGCCCGGACGAAGCCTGACCGGAACCTTCGTTTTTGCAACTTGTGAAGAAACCACCCAGACCCAACACCATCCATGCAACGCAGAGTTTGATTTTCATATCCACCACTCTGCCTCCGATCCCCCGAGACCTTGTCAGAGAAGGGTAAGATGTTTGTGAAAAAGTTGTCAGCCCAAACCGGCCCGATCCTAACACCATGAAAATCAGGGTAATTCCTGTAACCCTTCCCCGCCCCTTTTTTTCTCCCGTTGACGTTGAAAGAAGGATTGCAGCAGCTCCAGGCTTTCCCGCTCCCTCACCCCGGTCGAAATTTCGCAGTGATGATTCCACGCCTCCAGTTGCAGGAGGTTCATCGCCCCACCCGCCGCTCCTACCTTCGGATCGCTCACTCCATAGACCACACGCCCCATCCGGCATAAAACCAGGGCACCGGCACACATCGGACAGGGCTCCTTGGTCACGTAAAGAGTGCAGGCATTCAAACGACGATCCCCCATGGCCTCCTGAGCCTGGGTCAATGCGATCATCTCCGCGTGGGCGGTTCCGTCATGCAACAATTCCACCTGGTTGAAGGCTCGTCCAATGATCTGTCCTTCATGCACAATCACCGCCCCCACCGGAACCTCCTCCGACTCGAAGGCTTTGCGCGCCTGACGCAAGGCCTGATCCATGAAATATCCGTCCAGATCCTGTATGATGTCCACCCCCTCATCTATAGCCCGAGCTCCCCCACTGTTAAGTTGAAAGATTTCCCCAACCGACAACCTGTGAATAACTCCCAAGATTTCGCTTTACATTCCTGTCGATACCTAAAAATTCCATTCGCCAAAGTTCACATAATCGTCATAATTGTTTTATGGAAAGCACTAAAAAAGATTGGGTCGCCTCGGATGAATTGGTCGAACTCGCAGATCTCACCATGTATCTGCAACGATTTTTTCTCGTCTCCCTCTCCGAGCATGTTCAAAAGCGCAAGATCTCCATTTCCCAATATACTTTGCTCGGATTTCTTTCCGTTCAGGACTCCCTCAACATGACCACACTCGCCTCCCTCATGGGACACTCCACGCCCGCCACCACCGGACTCATCAACCGCTTGGTCGAAGCTCAACTCGTCCAACGCAGCACCAGCAAGGAAGACGGCAGGGTCACTCTGGTTCAGATCACGCGCCGTGGCCGGGCTGTCATGGAGGAAATGAAACTTGAACTCATGCAGAACCTCGATGCCATCCGCCAACAACTCAACCCGGAAGATCAACAAAGCTGGCCCCGCATCTACAAGGTTATGAAGGAATCCTGCGCCCAACGCTTGCGTTCCACAGGACATCCGGTTGACTGAAACCTGATGCCCTCCCAGACCCTGTCCCTCCGCTTTCCCGAGCTTCAACACCCTCAGGTCACCCACGCCTTCACACTCCGCGACCCCGAGGCTGATCCACAGCGGGACGCCCGACAAGCCCTCGCCGCGATTGATTTTCCCCAAGACCCTCTGATCCTGGCCGCCCAACCCCACAGCAATCAAGTTGCCTGCGTGACCACCTCGGATGCTGGCGGCGAGATTCCTGATGTGGACGGACTTCTCACCAATCAGGCCGGACTGACCCTGGCCATCCGTTGTGCCGACTGCGGCCCACTCTTTCTCCTCGATCCCCGACGACTTGCCGTAGGCGTTCTACATTCAGGAAAAAAAGGCACCCAGTCCAACATCCTGCACCAGGGCATTGCCGCCATGCAGCAACACTTTCAAACCTCCACCGAGGATCTCATCGTCGTTCTGGGTCCCTGCATTCGCCCTCCATACTACGAAGTGGATTTTGCTGCCGATATCCGCCGACAAGCTTTGGACGAAGGATTGAGACATTTTTATGATTGCGGGGAAAACACCGCGTCCCATCTGAACCGGTTCTATTCCTACCGTATGGAAAAAGGTCAGACGGGCCGACACTATGCCGCCATTCGCATTCTCCCGACGTCAGGGCTTGATGTTGTTTGACATGGACTGTCGATACCTGACAAACGCCTCTTGAATCTCCCGCCCCAGTTGGGCCTGGGGCTTCACGTGTGGGAAGCTCCACCAAGGCGTCATACCTAACAAATCACTACACACTTGGATTTGTCCCGTCGTGCTCAGGCCGGAGGCAATTCCAATCGTGGGTATGGACAAATTCCGGGTGATCGCGCCAGCCACCTCCGCCACCACCGCTTCCAACACGATGGAGAACATCCCCATGGTTTCCAAAAAAAGCGCGTCCTGACTCAATGCCTCCACCTCATCCGCCCGGCGCCCTTTTTTACGATAGCCCCCCTCCTCCACCACGTGCTGCGGCAACATGCCCAAATGACCCTGCATCTCAATCCCCGCCGACCTGAGTGCCAAAATCTGCGGCTCCAACTCCCGTCCCCCTTCCATTTTTACCGCATCCGCACCAGCCGCCACCAGTCGGCGCGCATTGATCAAAGCCTGCTCCGGATTCTCATAACTACGGTAGGGTAAATCCGCCGTGATCAACGCCTGTTTCCTCGCCTTGGCCACAGCCTCCGTGGCACGCAGAATATCCTCCATCGTCACCTGGGTCGTATTGTCATGTCCCAACATCACCATGCCCAGGGAATCCCCCACATGCAAAATATCCACTCCGGCCTCATCCAGGTGTCGCGCCATGGGATAATCATAAGCCGTGACCGCCAGGATCGGACGCAGCTCCTTCCAATGACGAATGCTCTGACAATTCAAGGCAAAGGCCCTTTTTTCTGACATATCTGATCGTGGGCGACCGCTTCCAAATCGGCAAGAAGATCGGACACCTTCTTCACCTGACCGGGCAGGATTAAATCCGGTCGAATTTCCGCCAAGGGTTTGAGCACAAACAAACGTTCCTGAATCCTGGGATGAGGCAGAGTCAACGTGGACGTATTCATCTCCAACTCCCCTGCATAGAGCAAATCCAGATCCACCGGACGCGGACTGTTGCGCTCCCTCACTCCGGGACGACCCCGCTTCAGCTCGTAAGCCTGACACTTTTCCAGGAGATAACGCACACCATCGCCAAACTCCACTTCCAACACCGCATTCAAAAATGGGAGGGATTGCGCTGTGCAATCTACGGGTGAACTTTCATAGATCGAGGAACAAAGCTTGACCCGGCCCAACTGATTTAAAAATGCCAGAGACTCCCTCAACTCCAGCTCACGGTCTCCCAGATTCGATCCCAAAGCCACACCTACATTCATGAAGAAACTCTACCACAGAGAAAAGACAGAACACGGGATTTTTCCCGCCCATCGCAAAGCATCCCTTTCATGCTCACGTCTGCTTCCTTCAAAAAAAGTGAGCCAACGCGTGCCGGAAGCCATCTGTTGCCTGACCAGCAGCGTTGAGGGATCAAAACTTTATCCACACTTTCTCCTCTCGAACCGCGCCCAAGCCTTCAGGGAAGCTTGAGCGTCTGGCCGGGCTTAATCGTGTCAGTAGTTAGGCTGTTGATCTGGCGCAGGACATCGACAGAAATGCCATACTTTTTTGAAATACCCCACAAGGTATCGCCAGCCTGCACCGTATGTACCCCAGTTGCCGGGGATGAAGTGACCTGGGGAGGAGGAGTGGGTGCTGGAGTTGCGCCGCTGTTGCTTGCGGGCGTGGGATTCGGAGCTGACCTTAAATCGCGGGTCGGTCCGGGGTAATCATAAATGATAGGCTCGGAGCGGGATGCCGTTAAACCGGGTTGGCTCGAAGAGGGAGCCGGAGTCGAGCTGCGCTGCGGGAGAGCTTCGCTGGTTGTGGCCGTGGGAATTTCCGATCCGGGACGGCTCGGGCCTGCACAAGAAGCCAGAAATACCAGCAGACCCAGCACCGCGATAGCTTCCACCTTGAATATGTAATCTTTTCTCATTCCACCTTAAATTAAAATCGCTCCCGGCAGGATTCGAACCTGCGACCCACGGATTAGAAATCCGTTGCTCTATCCAACTGAGCTACGGGAGCTTGAGGAAAGAGTATATGGAATCAAAACCACGCTGACAAGCCTGCGGCAAAGACCCCTCAGGGCGAACGCTCTTAAATTTCAGAAAGAGGAAGGAGTCTAAACCACGAACTCCGACACGTCGCGAGCAGGTGGACACTAAGTTACACGAAATAAAAAGTTTTTTCCTTGAGGCGGCGGGGCGGTAGGGGGTGGATTCGTGGGGCTTCGTGGTTAAAAAAGGTTCTTCTCTGATTCAAACAGCACAGTCTCAACAACTTTTAGTGCGTTTGCCCTGAAAGACCCCTACGTTTTGCCTCCCTGACTTTTCAGCCAGGCCAAAACCTCCTCCACGTGCCCCTCCGGCTTCACCTTGCGGAAAGCCTCCCGCACGGTGCCATCCGGCCCCAGAATAAAGGTCGAACGCTCCACGCCCATATACGTCTTGCCATACATGGATTTCTCCACCCAAACCCCAAAACTCTGAGCCCACACTTGATCCACGTCCGCCACTAAATCAAAGGTCAGTTGATGTTTTTGAATGAATTTTTGATGCGACTTGGCCGGGTCAGGGCTCACCCCGAGAATTTCCGCCCCGAACTCACGCACTGCCTCGTGTCCATCCCGAAAAGAACAGGATTCTTTCGTGCACCCGGGGGTGTCATCCTTCGGATAAAAATAGAGAACCAGATGGCGTCCCCGGTAATCCTTGAGACGGATGGGTTCCCCCTTTTGATTGATACCTTTCAGCAGCGGTGCTTTTTTTCCAACCATGACTTTTCTCCTATGTTATGATGAAGCTACAGGAAAAAGTCACCCGCTCAACTTTCCCTGCAATATTCATGAGACGCATCGCCTCCATTCTGCTGAACCTCCTGGCTTTCCCAGGGACGGGCACCATGCTCTCAGGGCGCATTATGTTAGGACTGCTGCAACTCTGCCTGGCCCTGTTGGGCTTTGGCTTGAGCTTATGGGGCACCGTGGACCTGGCCAAACTCGTTTTCACCACAAACCGTGAACTCCTTTCCACTGCCGAAATTCAGGAAAATATCCTCAACGCTCAGATTCTTTCCCTGGAACAATTTCTCCTGGCTCTGGGAATCGCTATCTTGGGAGTTTTCCTCTTCAGCATCGCTTGGATTTGGGCCGCCCTCAGCTCCCTCTGTCGTAGCTCTCCCCCACCCTTACCCAGCCAACCATGAACTCAAGATTTACGCATTTACAAAGTAAAGGGCTGATCCATCATTTAACTAGACCCTGTTATGAGTAGTCACGAGTCGATCGATCCCGAGAACGAAGTGGAGTTTTCCGAAGAAGCTTACCTGGCCCAACTTCGCAAATCCATGGCGGGTTTCTTGGCCCATAAAATTTCTTTCTCCCTCTTTGAAGCTGGCAAAAATGAACTGCTCCGACACACCCTCGAGCATCTCGTGGATGAACGCTTGCGGGAACAAAAAATCAGTCTGGAACCACAACTTCGGGATCGTTTGATCCATGATATTTACGAGGGCCTGCCGGTGAAAAAGCCCAGCACCCCAGCCAAGGAAGAAAAAACCAACCCCCGAATCCCTACGCCCCGTGGTGGCCGCGTATCTGGCCAAACATCTCAGCAATGAACTGATGCAACCCGGCCATGAAAAGGCTTTATCCCGTAAAATTCAGGTCTTGCTCGATGAAAAGCTGGCACTGGACCAAATTCAAATCAGCGCGGAAACCCGCTATCAACTTCTCTCCCTGCTTTGTCAGGGCATGAACGTAACGGTGCCGGAAGAAGCTCCCCACGCCGACTCCGTCCCGGCAGCGGAAAAAGCCTCACCCGAGAACAAAACCGTCACCCCTCCTCCAAATCCTGCCGTCCAAGCTTCCGTCCCACCCAAGCCCGCCGCAGCTCCCGCGGCACCGGCCGCTCCCGCCCCGGCCCGCTCCGCTTCACCTCTCTTCCCTCCCCATCCCCGGAACATTCTCCCACCAAAAAAGTCCCCAAACTTTCCATGCGCGCTCATGCCGAAGAAGAGGGCAAGGAAGTTGAAGAAATCCCCTTCACGGATGAACATCGTCGCCATCTTCTCTTCACCTTGGGCTCGAAACTCAAACCGGAAATCATGGGCAGTGGCGATCCCAAGATCGTTTACAAACACATCATGGAAGCTTTGGATCAGGTCTGTGGCGAAGAGAACGTCGAAATCGACAACGAAATCAAAGAACTCCTCCTCAACGCCATCCTCAGTGGAGAGGGTCTCGAGTTCCAACTCTGATTCTCCCCTGCGGGCATGATCAGATCCTTTTCCCCGCCCCGCGACGCCCTTTCCTGGGATTTGGAAGATCAAGCCGTCGCTCGGGGTTTCATCGTCATCGCCGGAGTCGATGAGGCGGGCCGTGGCTGCCTCGCTGGTCCGGTTGTGGCTGCCGCTTGTGTTTTTCAACAACGAAGCATCTGGCCGGAAGGTTTGAACGATTCCAAAAAATTGTCTCCCGCACGAAGAAAAAAAATCCACGATGAGCTGACCCGGAGCCCCGCTGTTTCCTACGCGATTGCCCAAGCGGAGCCGGAGGAGATTGATCAGATCAACATCCTTCAGGCCAGTTTACTGGCCATGACCCGCGCTGTGCGAAAGCTTGGCAACCTCCCTGACTATCATCTGATTGACGGACCTCAACTCCCTCTGGATTTACACCCGGCCCAGGCTGTCATTCGGGGTGATGCCCTGAGCCCCTCCATCGCCGCCGCATCCATTCTTGCCAAGGAAAGTCGTGACCGCATCATGGAACAGCTCGATCTTGAATTTCCCCAGTATGGTTTCCGAAAACACAAAGGCTACGGCACCCCGGCCCATCTGCTGGCTCTCCAAACTCATGGGCCCTGCCCTCAGCATCGTAAAAGTTTTGCTCCCGTCCGGGCCGCGGCTTGACCCGGAACTCGCTCCACACCTGCGTTCCGGTCAACAAGGTGAAAAAGCCGCCGCGCGCTTTCTGAAGCAACAGGGCTACCAGGTTCTGGTCCGCAACTACAGCTCGCGCTGGGGCGAAATCGACCTGGTGTGTCGTCACCAGAAAACCCTCGTGTTTGTCGAAGTCAAAACCCGGGCAGAAGATTCCTGGGACAAACCCGCCGCCGCCGTGACCCGCTCCAAACAGCGTCGCCTCATCCGCACCGCCCACGCTTACCTTCAGGAATTGGAAGAGCGCGACATTCCCACCCGCTTTGATGTGGTGGAAGTTTACCTGGATGATTTCGGTCAACCCCGCTGTGAACTCCTACCCCACGCCTTCAGTTTGAACGACGGGAACCGGATCTAAAGCCCTCATAAAAAATCGCACAAGTTCCAACCCGCCCACCCCAGACGATGCTTGCTTCCCGCGCCAAGCCAGATTAAATTCTTGCTTTCCAGGACAGGTGGCTGAGTGGCCGAAGGCACTCGACTCGAAATCGAGCGACGTTTAATCGCGTCCGTGGGTTCAAATCCCACCCTGTCCGATTTTTTCCCAAGTCCTTGCGCCGCAAGGAAAAGCCCGGAAAAAGAGGCCAGACTGGCCCGTTTTGCCAGAGGGATTGCCAGAGAATGAAGCCTCCCAAGGCGGACTTTTCTGGGCTCTGCGGAAGCTCGGGCAGAACTCAGCCACTGCCCGCTGACTTCCCCGGAGCCTGCCGACGTAGACTGCTGTTGCAACAGGAGTCCACTCATGCAGGAACGTTACTGGCTCTACCGCCGCGACAACGGCGTGTATTACTTGCAAGACCGCAAAAACGGCAAACAGCAAAGCCTCAAGACGAAGGACAGGGCGGAGGCCAAGCGTCTGGCCGCCGGACGCAACCAGGCCGAGCAAATGCCCGCCCTCAACCTGGCCATGGCCCGGACCTATCTCCTGGCCAAATCGCCCCAGATGGTCACGCGGACCTGGGGAGATGTCATGAAGGACAAGGAGGCGCAATACGCCCACGCCGGGGCCAATTCCACGCTGAAACGCTGGCAAAAGGTCTGCCGCAGCAAGCCATGGTCCGTGCTGCATGCCCTGCCTCTGGTGGAAACCGAGCCGGATCATTTCCTGTCAGTCCTGCGCCATCCGGATTCGGGTTCCTCCACCAACGTCTGGCTGCGCATCCTACACAATTACGCACTGGACATGAGTTGGCTTCTGGCGGCGGTCCTCCCCAAAAAGCGGTGGCCCAAAATCCACTACAAGGAAAAGCGAGGCATCACGGAGGACGAACACCGCTCCATCCTGGCCCTGGCCGTGGAAGGGACCGAAGAAGCGGCCTACTATGAACTGCTCTGGGAAACGGGCGGCTCGCAAACCGACATCGCCAGCCTCGACGACACCCGGATCGATTGGGACCAGCGCAGCATCCTCTACCGGAGGATGAAAACGCAGAACCGGGGCTATGAGTTCGCCAAGGTGCGTCTGGGGTCGCGGCTCATCGCCCTCCTGGAGGGCCTTCCCAAGCAAGGCCCACTCCTGCCCACCCTGGCGGCCATGAGCCTGGAAAACCGGGCCAAGCTGTTCCGGAGGCGGGTGCGGGCACTGGGCCTCAAAGACATCAGCCTGCACTGCTACCGCTACGCCTGGGCGGAACGGGCGAGGAAAGCGTAAGTGCCCCTGCGCGTGGCCATGGAAACCCTGGGCCACCGCAGCCGAGCCGTGCATCAAGCCTACGCCAAGAAAGTCGAGGTCGACCTCATGCCCCTGGAATACTACGAGCGCAAAGCGGCCGAAAACATCGTGGACTTCCAAAAATACGCTCCGCCCGCGGCGGAAGCGCGGTTGGCAGCGGTGCCCTTGAAAGGAGACAAACACCGGCAAATCGTCTCATCCACTATCTGAGAAGCTCTTTGGGGAAACGGGGGATAATCCCCCTCTAAAAAAGAGGGGCATGAAAGCCCGGAGGGCGCTGAAGTTGATCCGCCTCTGGCGGGGGTGTGTGGTCTTGGAACGCCTGACGCGCTCCGCTTGCCCTGCTTCCTAGCCGTCGAGAAGGGTTATTCCAACCAGCTTCTGAATCTTGATCATGAATAATTCATGACGATGTGCGAGGTCTATGGGGTGAATCGCGGACGCTTCTTGAAGCGGCTGCGGGACAGCACGCCGAGATAGGCGTCCATTCTCTCCAGCATCTCTCGCTCTCTAGCCACCGCCCGGCAATGAGGGCGATCCAACCCAATCCAACCCCCGCCCGCCGCGCCTCTCCTCCGTTCCGGGGCGCGCCGGGCGCGGGTTCTGATTTTACTCTCGGGGTGGGAGAAACCGCGTGCCACGGCGTTTGGCGGTGGCACGCGGCTTGCCAGCCTTCGGGGCCGGTAGACAAGTGTTGATTTTGCTGGGGGCCTCGCGTGAGTCGTCAGGTGTGGAAAGGCCGCGCTCCTGCGCTTCGCGGCGATGGTGCGGAAAGGGCGAGGCGGAAGCGAGCGCCGCGAGCCCGCCCCGGCTTTTCCGCCGCCATGGCCGCTCATGAGAACCTGCGGAGAGTCCACCCGGACGTGGGGAGCGCCGCGGAGGCACGAAGCGGCTTTCCCCGCGCCGGGGTGGCCGGAGTGGTCGCTGGTTGAGGCCGCGCCTCGTTGGAAATTCAGACCGGGCCGCGCAGATCGCGCATCTGGGGCGATGAGGCTGATTTGGATGGGGGCCAGGTGTTTCCGTGTGTCGTGAACGCGTTTTCCAGTGGTTAAAACCAAGCCTCAATCTTCAAGCGGTCACGAGGGCTGAAATCCCGCAGAAGAACCTAATCGCTAGCGTCAACATCCCCAATTGACCCCTGCTTGGCGTCGTGTCAGAGTTGACACTCAATCGAATCCAATCTCGTATCCTTGCCGCTGCTCGACGCGCTGCTGCCAAAGGTGCTGAGTGGAGAGCTAAACGTGGGCGGAATTTCAAACTGAATTGAACATGAAATTACTCAGTATAAAGCTCCACAACTTCCGAGGCATACTCGAACAAGAGGTGCAGTTCCACTCATATAGCCTCTTGGTTGGTCCCAACAATGCGGGCAAGAGCACGTTCATTGATGGCATCCGCGCGTTCTACGAAAAGGACGGTTTCAAATTCAAAACTGACAAGGATTTCCCATTCTCGAAAACCGCTGATGATGAGTCTTGGGCCGAACTTAATTTCCGGCTGGCTGATGACGAACATGCCTCGTTAAAAGAAGAGTATCAGGTCACTGACAAGACGCTACGAGTCCGAAAACTCTTTCAGACAAAGGAGAAGGGTGCAGCAGGCTTCATCTACGCTTACAAGAACGACGGAACGCTATCCAGGGACCCGTTCTACGGCGCAAAGAATGTTCAGAGTGGAAAGTTCGGCGATCTCATCTACATCCCAGCAGTCAGTAAGGTCGACGAGCACACCAAGCTGACTGGACCTTCGGCATTGCGAGATCTCCTTACCGATGTGATGTCTGATGTCGTTGAAGGCGGAAAGGCATACGGTGAATTTGCCGCCAGCGTTGAAACCTTTGCCTCAACGATCTTGAAGGAGAAGACGAAGGACGACCGCTCCCTTGAGGGATTTCAGGAGTCGTTTAATAAGCTACTCGAACCTTGGCAGACAAAGTTTGCCCTTCGATTTCCTCCGCCTTCGGCGGCCGACATCATCAAGCAGATGGTCAATTGGGATTTGCTTGATGAGTTTCACGGTAAACCGCAAGGCGTCGATTACTACGGCTCGGGCTTTCAACGGCACTTCATCTACTCACTGATTCAACTCGGAGCACAATACATTGGAAAGAAGGCTGCGAAGAAGGCCAAGGATTTTGTTCCTTCTCTAACTCTAATTCTCTTTGAAGAGCCGGAGGCATTTCTTCATCCGCCACAGCAGGAGGTTCTTGCCCGAAGCCTGGTGGCGATGGCCAACAAAGACAGTTGGCAGGTTGTATGCACCACTCACTCGTCACATTTCGTAAGCCGGAATGCTGACTCCATCCCCGCGATTGTGCGCGTCATGCGCACTGGCGGAAATGTGGAGTCATTCCAAATTAAAGATGCTGACTGGTCGGTGATCGTGGCTGCCAACAAAGCCATCGAGGCAATCGTAGCCAAGTATCCCAATATGCAGAAGAAACTGCACGCGGACGACATTCGGGCTGAGATGGAGGTTGTTAAGTACTTTCTTTGGCTAAATTCAGACCGATCCGGGATTTTCTTCGCCAACCATGCCATCCTGGTCGAAGGCCCGACTGAGGTTGCACTCATTAACAAGCTCATTGACGACGGAAAAATCAGCGGGGCGGACTGTGGACTCCAAATTCTGGACTGCCTCGGAAAATACAATATCCATCGGTTTATGAATCTACTTGGTCATCTCGGGATTGCCCACTCGGTTATTCACGATGACGATAACAACAAGGACGAGCATGCAGACTTGAACCAACTCATCCAAAGTTCAAAGCACGGGAGTCTGACTCATTCAATTCATGCTATTGCGACAGACCTTGAGACCTTCTTAAACATTCCTTCGCCAGGCTCTGACCACCGCAAACCACAGCATGTTCTTTATCTCTACTCCGAGGGAAAAATTGATGCAGGTAAACTGGGCGCATTCTGCTCAGTTGTAGAAGGCTGCCTGCCAAAGCTTGCATTGGCAGCAGCTGCGCCTAAAGCCCCAGCCGGAACCCCTCCCCGCTGCCATTTCATAAACATGACCCTCACCGAGCCCATCGTCGAAGATGCCGCCCTGACGTGGTTCGTAGAGGCTGGTCCATATGGTCGTTAGCAATACTTCTTCAATTTTCAATAATCGATGAGCGCTTTATTCATGGATTATAACGAGCGAGTCGTTTGTGAGATTTCTCACAACCCTCCGATTTTCGGGTTGGGAAGCGAGGGGTATGCGGTCCTTGTGGTTCAGCCCAGGATGACATTGCGAGGTCCGAAAGCAGCCAAGCACGGCTATTCTTTTAAGAACTTCCAGTGCAAACTTTCTCCTTTTGATGGCGTTTATTTGACATCCAATCCTTTGGTGAAACTAGACAATCTTTTGGGAGCTGGAGAGGAGTTTGCGAATCAGGTCCAGATCGAGTTTCCGATTTCCCGAGAGAATCTGGAACGTGTTGAATCAATGAGGAAATCAGGCGACGTCCGCTTTCGCCTGGATCTGTATCTCTCGTTTGATGAATTGGTCCAATTGGGTTCTACGCCAGAACTTGGGCATGAAAGCCCGATTTGGGGGCTCAAACGCCACTGCTCGACATCAGCTCAGGTATCCCTGCACATTCCCCGTTCGGACTGGATTGAGCGAATTCTGCCGCAGTTCCAGTTAGACCGCGTTCACCTAATCGAGATTCCTGCCATTCCCTTAAAGGAAGTCGCTAATTTTCAGGCTTCATTCGAAGCGCTGAAAGAAGCCCAAGAGCATCATAAGCAGGGCTTTTTCAATGCTGCGGTCATGAATTGTCGGCAGGCTTTGGAAAAATTGATGGATTCTCAAATGGAAATTGTGGTTAAGAGTGAGAAGAAAAAAGTCCCTGCTTTGAATGAACGATGGAAACGGAAATTGGGCGAATCCACCTATCGTTGGCTGAATGAGGCATTTGCGGCTTTGAAGACCGTGAGTAATGACGCGTCGCATCGGAACAGAGACAATTTTGATCAGTTTGAGTCCCAGATGATCCAGGCAATCACTTTGTGCTTGATTGCCTACGCGGCAAGAAATGAGCCTGGGGCGGAGTAGCTTTGGGCACGGTTTGTCACTTCAGGGTTCCGGGAGAAGTGACTCGGCGTGAGTATGCCGTTTGTTTCATCGTGGCGCTGGCGAGCATTTCCCAAGTCATTTCAGCCGCGACGGGCTATGGCAGGTGAACGATTGATTCCTTACGTTTCAGACCGGGCCGCGCAGATCGCGCACAGGACGCGGCCTGCTCGGGCTGGAGGTTTCCGTAGTTGTTGCCGGCATGGAAGTGGGGGCAGATGGTGGTGAAGCCGTGTTTTTGCCGATGGCCATGTCCTGACGCCGCCGCTTGATCTCGGCGGAGTATCGGCGGCAGAAGCGCCGGACCGTGTGTGGGGACACGGTGACCCCGCTGTCTTGCAGCATGTCGGCGATGGCGTCGTAGCTGGCCTCCTTGGCGCGCAGCAGGATCACGGCATCATGATGGGGTTCGAGGATCGATGGCCGTTGGGCCATCTGATAATCCGCTGCCATCTGGGCGACCTGGGCTTGAACATCGTTCATGGAGGCATGGTAGGCGGGCGCGTCTCATGCGGCATCCGGGCAGTGGACGAGTTCGGGAGGGCAGTGCGGGCGTCATGGCGGCGCAAGGACCATGATGCGAGGCAGGATCGCGGCGGCAGCATGCGTCATGCATCTATAAATAACTTGGTTTCTTCTGCGGCTGGCATGGCCGACTCCGAAGCATGCGCTGTGCGTGCCCATGAGCCAACCATGAGGCGGCGGTGATGCAGGCTTGATGCACTTTGACCCAGCGCTGCTGGGGGGTGGCGTGTCAGTGCGACAAGATAGGAGGAAAAGGAATTGTTCTATGTAGAAAGTTAGAAACTTGAACAAGGGAACCTGCGATTCCGTTCGCAGTAGCCTACTGGCATTTGCTGGACTGGTAACGGTCTGGTGAAAAGCTGCCAGGACAACATACTTCCGCCTTCGGGCAGGGGGATTTCCGCGAGGAAAGCCCCTGGATTCCCAGTGTCAGGGAATCGGAAGGTCAGGCTGGAGGACAAGCCCAACACAAGTGAACTGCCGCAGATACCGTCACTCCCAAGGAGCCAAAGACGCTGACAGGCTCTGACCAAAAGGTGCGCAGCCGGTTGTTTCCCTCTGACACTGGGAACACACGGACTTACGGCTGCCGGTATGAGAGGCAGGGGCTAAACCCTCCGTGTTCCTTTCCTTCAACTTGGTAAACCCGTCATTCCGCCCCGGGTGGGGCAGGCGCGCCGCAAGGCCCGCTGTTGGAATGGTGGGCAGAGGATGTTGGAAAAAGCGAAAGCCGCCCCGTAATCGGGCGGACAGGGGTTGAAAGATCACCCTGCCGCGCAAGCGGGCTGACTTCCAACGGGTCGATGATGACGAGAAAACCATGCAAAACCATCCCAGGAAGAAATCGCAAATGAACGCGGGTCAAACCGCGTGTGCCTCTTCCGGCAAGGCGGGAATGTGGGACCAGATCAACTGGCCCCGCCATGACCGCCAAGTCAGGCGGTTGCAGGCGCGTATCGTCAAGGCAACACGGGAAGGCCGTCATCACAAGGTGAAAGCCTTGCAATGGCTGCTGACCCACTCTTTTGGGGGCCGTGCCTTGACCGTCAAACGGGTGACAGAAAACAAAGGCAAACGAACCCCCGGAGTGGATGGCGCCCTCTGGCAGACTCCGGCGGGCAAGTTCACCGCCATCCAATCGCTGCGGCGGCGGGGCTATCAACCCCAGCCTCTGCGGCGGGTCCACATTCCGAAAGCCAATGGGAAGCTGCGGCCCCTGGGCATACCGACGATGAAAGACCGGGCCATGCAGGCTCTGCACCTGCTGGCGCTGGCCCCCATCGCGGAAACCACGGGTGACCCCAACTCCTACGGCTTCCGGCCTGCCCGTTGCACGGCGGACGCCATCGAGCAGTGCCACAATGTCTTGTCCAAGAGGGTTTCCCCTCTTTGGGTATTGGAAGGGGACATTCGAGGCTGTTTTGATCACATCAGCCATGAATGGATGCTGCGCCACATCCCCACGGACAAGGCGGTATTGCGCCGCTGGCTCCAGGCAGGGTTCGTGGAACATCAATCCTTCTTCCCCACGGAAGCAGGGACACCGCAAGGAGGCATCATCTCGCCGACATTGGCGAATATGACTCTGGATGGATTGGAAGCCCTTCTGAAGACCGCTTTTCGCAAGCGGTACGGCAGGAAGGCATTCCATCCGAAGGTGAACCTGATCCGGTATGCGGACGACTTCATCATCACCGGCAGCTCGAGAGAGTTGCTGGAAAACGAGGTTCGTCCGGTGGTGGAGCGGTTCCTTGGGGATCGGGGTTTGCTCCTCTCCCCTGAGAAAACCTGCGTCACCTCGGTGGAAGACGGGTTCGACTTCCTCGGGCAGCACCTGCGGAAACGAAAAGGAAAACTGCTGGTGCAACCCTCCAAGAAGAACACGCATCAATTCCTGGAAAAGGTACGGGCAGTCCTTCGTAAGAACCAAAGTGTGACTCAGGAAAACTTGATCTGGACGCTCAACCCAATCCTCCGGGGTTGGGTGAACTACCACCGCCATTGTGCGGCCAAGAAGTCCTTCAAGAAAGTGGACGCGGTGATCTGGCGTTGTCTCTGGCAGTGGGCCAAGCGCAGGCATCCCGGCAAATCGCGGCGCTGGGTTCTCCGGAAATACTGGAAACCATGGCGGCGCAACAGCTGGAGGTTTGCGACAGAAACCAAGGAATGGAAACCCGACGGAAAGCCGGTCCTGCTCCAGTTGGTCAGCATCAACTCAGCCAGGATCGAGCGCCACTGGAAGGTCAAAGGGGATGCCAATCCCTACGACCCCCAGTGGCAGCCGTATTTTGAGGATCATGCGTTCCTCAGAAAATACGGGTTCCCCCGCCACGAGATCAGTGAAAATCGATCGTGTTGACCGGCCCTGCTCACGCAGGGCTTTGCCATCGGCTTGAGCCGGATGAAGGGAAACTTTCAAGTCCGGTTCTTAGGGGAGGAGACGGCGGCAACGCCGTCTCCTTACCCGACCTTTCATAAATTGAGAGGTACTGGCGAATGCTGCGGAAGGTGCCAGGGAAATTCACTTGCAGGCGGGCAGACAGATCTTCTTTTCCAGGAGCTGCTGACGGATCAAGAGGAGTGTCTGGAAGGAAACGGATCGGCCTCGTTGAGGAGGATGCGCCAAATGAGGCCAAAGTCCTCCGTGCCATCCTGGCGCAGTCCTTCGGGAAGGGGGCATTTGTGAAGGAGTGAGAGTGGCTGTCCCAACTCCATGACCGTAGGGTGGCGGAGCGGCAGGGATTGAAAGCCCGCCTCTCGCCCAAACTTTCCACGGGATTATCTCTCCATGCGGGTTAACCCGCCGGAAGCCGATGAGTGGAAAGGGCCGTGGGGATCGATTATGCCCGAGATCCATTCGGCCCACACTGTCCGCCCTCAAGGTGCGGCCCTTGTGCCTCAGTTCGAGGCCCCATGATTTTGGATACCGTGCCAATCTTCCGCTGTGTTGGCGTTGCGAAACCAAACTTTGCCCTCTTCGGGAACTTCCCACGCCTTGATCCATCCGATGGCGCTTGCAGCAGCCAGCCATTCTTGAAGCCCCAAACGGCCTGCTTCAATGCTTTGCTCGAAGGAAGCCAGTGCCTCAACGGGGTAGAGCGCGGCCAGGGGCTCCCAGCCACGACAGGAACGGGGCACCACCCCAACCCCGGGTTCCGATTGTGCCAGCAACAAACGCCCCCAGCGTTCATCCAGAAAGGGCAAGTCAACCGCCATGACCAGCAAGTGCGCCGAAGCCGTCGCGCCCAGACCCCTGGCGATTCCCTCCATCGGGCCCCGGTCGGGCTCGCGGTCGGGCAGGATTCCTTCCACTCCCGGCGGAATGTGGGTATCCATCCGGGATATCCATAGCTTGCCTGCCCCCAAAGTGCGCAGGAGGGCGAGGTGGCGATCCAGCAACGTGCGGCCTCCCAAGAGAAGGCCGGCCTTGTCGCAACCCATGCGACGGGACCGCCCCCCCGGCCAGCACCAAGCCGTCGAAACAGGGAGTCACTTCCCGGTCTCCAGGAAGCCATCGCTTAAAATCCGGGCGCGCAGCCCGCCGCGGTTCTGGAGGGCGTCTTCGGCACCGGGTGCGAAAGCCTGGTCCATCCAATAACAGGGCGTGCACTCCGCCACCCCTGCAAACTCAATTCCCTGCACCGTGAAGGTTTTTCCGATGAGGCTGTTCAGATCCACCCCGCGGGTCAGCACGTTCCGCCGAAAGACGGACGGATCGCGGTCCGCCACACCGAGACGGCGGCACAGGTCCTCATAGACTTCCATGGCAAAAACGTTGATCTGCCCCTTGTAATCCTCCTTGTGTCCGAAGAAGCGGTCTCCGACCAATCCCTTCCCTGCCACACACTCGACTCGCAGCAATGCGGTCATCGCATGCCCCCCGGCCGGCATGCCGTGGTGCCCGAAGAAGTTGTGACCCGGCGAGATGTAGATGGCTTCAATACGCATAAGGATCAATCACTCATTCACATTCATTTTCCTAAAATGAGTGCATACGGAGTGTCGATTAGGGTTGGATATGTTTCAAGCACTCCCGGATGGCCGGTACGAGCATGGGGAGGCATTCGCCGATGGCCTTGGGGTTGCCGGCAGATTGATGATGAGGGACGCGCCCCGGATGCCGGCTGTCGCCCTGCTGAGAATCGAAGTCGGCACCGTGGCAAAACTCCGCATGCGCATGGCCTCACCAAATCCGGGCAACTCCTTGTCGATGACGGACTGTGTCGCCTCCGGAGTCACATCTCGGACGGACGGTCCGGTGCCCCCCGTGGTGATGACCAGCGGACAACGTTGCTGGTCGCACAACTCCACCAGGGCCTTTTCGATGGCGATGCGCTCGTCCGGGAGCAGGCGGACCTCGAATTCGCAGGGGGCCTCCCATGCCGCGCGGAACACGCGTTCGATCTCGGGACCGGAAAGGTCCTCATACACCCCGGTGCTGGCCCGGTCACTGAGCGTGATGCGTCCGACGAGCATGCAGATTGAACCACTAAAGTACACTAAATTTGAAGCCCTGTGTAGGGCTGTTTTTCAATTAGTGAGTATTAATGCTGATGAGTGGTTTCCTTGGTTTTCGAGGCCACCTTGACCGCTTCGATCCGCATGGTCTTGTCCACGGCCTTCATCATGTCGTAAAGCGTTAGGGCAGCGGCGGACACTGCGGTCAGCGCCTCCATCTCGACCCCGGTCTTTCCCGTGGTGGCGGTGGTCGCGGTGATGGCGATGTGCCCGGCTTTGACGGTGAATTCCACACGGACATGGTCGAGCGGCAGCGGATGACAAAGGGGAATGAGCGTGGCGCACTGTTTGGCCGCCTGGATGCCGGCGATCTGCGCCACGGTGAGGGCATCCCCTTTCTTCAGCGCCTTTTGTCGGAGCAATCGGATCGTGGCCGCTTGGCACACCAACCGGCCCGTGGCGGTGGCGCGTCGGACTTGGTCGGGCTTGCTGGAGACATCGACCATCGAGGCTTTCCCCTGCTTGTCCAGATGGCTGAAGTGTTGCGATTTGTTTTTCATAAGAGATGGACTTCGACCCCGGTTCCGGCGGGGAGATGCGGTGCCGCACCAAGATGGAGCAGGGCCTCCGCCCCGGACAAGCCGCAAAGATCACCGGAACTGGCCGGACGCAGCGGCTCGGCCTGGAGCCTGTCCTCCCGCATGACCACGCCGGCCCGCCACCAGACGTCGCGCGGCCCCCATCGCCCTCCCAAACCGAGGCCAGGGGGAGTTGCACGCGGCGGAGCGCCGGGGCCCCCGTCCACGCGTCTCCCAAAGGACGGACGAACAACTGCCAGGTGACCCAGTGTGAAACAGGGTTGCCCGGCATGACCAAAAGGATCGTGGAGGTGCCGCGGCCGCAGAGAAGGGCTTTCCGGGTCGGAGATCCACGCCGTGAAAAACCACCTCCATGCCCAGGTCCTCCAGCAACCGGCGTCCCAGATCGTGGTCACCCGGTCCGGCACCGCCCGAGACCACGATGAACTCCGGATTCCCCGCGGCCAGACGGTGAAGGGCCGCCCTAGCCATCCCGAATTCGTCCCCCACGCGCTCCCGGCCCACCCATTCCATGCCCGATTCCAAGGCCAGTCCGGCCACCAGCGATGCATTGGTGTCCCGGATGGTTCCCGGCCCGGCCGCCGCAGATGGGTCCACCAATTCGCTGCCTGTCACCAAATGGGCCAACCGGGGACGGCGGATCACTTGCGGCCGCACCACACCCTCCTGCGCCAACAGGGCCAGTTCGGGCGCACGCAGACGGGTGCCTCCCGGCAGGAGCAGGTGACCCGGGCGGGCATCGTCCCCCCGGTGGCGGATGAAGTGCGTTCCAGGCATGCGGTCCACTTGGATCCGGGGTCCCTCCACCCTCACCACTTCCTGGGGAACCACGCGTGTGGCCCCCACCGGCACGGCGGCCCCGGTGAAAATGCGCACTGCCTGACCGGGAGCGAGGGGTTGGGGATGGATGCCGCCTGCGGGAACTTCACCGACCACCTCGAAACGGGCCGGCGTATCCCCGGCCACGGCATACCCATCCATGGCCGAACGGTCGTAGGCCGGGCGATCCTCCCCACATACCAGGTCATCCGCCAGCACACGCCCATGGGCCTGGTCCAGGGGGACCGCTTCTGAAGGCAGTGTCGTCACGCCGCTCAAAAGCCGGGCCACCGCATCGGCAACGGGAAGCAGAGAAGTGTTCACCAGACGTTCTCCGGAAAACGGGGGTGCCCGATCTTGCTGCCTTCCCATTCGTGTCCCTTCGTGTCCATTCGTGGTCAGCTTTCTTTTTTTTCTTCGGGCAGGCTGCGAACTTTCCAGATTGGCACATCCTGCTTCAGCCGGTCCATGAATCCGGCCAGGAAACCGAAGGCCTCCGCACGGTGCCGGGATCGGACCCGGACCCAGATGGCCGTCTCGCCGACGGGAATGGCGCCAGTGCGGTGGATGATCTCCACATGGTCCACCGGATGCCGCTTCGCCTCCTCCTCCGCCACCCGACGCATTTCCCGTTCCGCCATGCCGGGATAGGCTTCGTAGACCAGTGCGGCGATGGGCTGCCCGTTTTCTTCCCCTCGCACCACGCCGTAAAATTCCGCCACCGCGCCGATGCCGTCGCATGCCGGGTGGGCCGGGGGTTGGATAATCCCCTCCTGCAACTTCACCTCCAACATCACAAGGGCACCTTCAGCCCCGCGTAGCGGGCCAGTTGGCGTTGCCGTTTGTCGAAGGTGAGGAAAGTCCTCGCGCCAAGATGGACCGCCGTGGCCACATGCAGGACATCCAGCGTGCGATGGCCCCCGCGCGCCGTGCGTTGCAGGGAATAGGCGCGGGCCAGCCGGAGCACCGCGTCGTGGTCCGCAGGGACCGGCACATGGAGGCCCGCGGCCACGTCGGCCTCCCAGTTCGCGATCATCGCATCGGCTTCCGATTCGCCATACCCTTTTGTCCGGTCGGCGGCATGCATCCAGACTGGCAGGCGGATGGCCTGGATGAACTCAAATTCCAGCAGCGGGGTAAAAGGCAGGGGCTCCTTCATCGTCCCCCGGAAGGCCAGTGCTTGCGGGGTGTGAACCTGCTTGCGATAGACCGAGCACAGGAAGCTGGTGTCTGGATAGTGGGTCATGGCTCGCCGGTTTCAAACGCCCGCATTTCGTCCACCTCAGCCTGGGTAAATACGCGATCCCCCCAAATGTGCTGGAGCCGTGCCTTGTAATTCGGATGCCGAAGGGTCTTGCGGCGGGTGGCGCTCTTGGCAGGCGGCAGGAGCCGGGCCACCGGCTTGGCGTGCTTGGTGATGAGCACCTCCTCACCACCGGCCAGCAGGGCCTCAATGCGGGGGAAATCGTAGCGCAGGTCGCGGACGGTGGCGGTTTTCATTCCATCACAATTTTGTGATACTTTGGATCCCGCGTCAACCCCCGGAAACCGGGGGAATGAGCGCCACTTCATCCCCCGGGTGGAGCCGTTCACTTCCTGCCAGATAGTCCTGGTTGCGGGCGATCCGCGTGCTGGCGGCAAAGCGGGAAATGCCTGGATGGCGTGCCTCCAGCGCTTCCCAAAGCTGTGCCGGAGTCATCGGGCCATCCGTCGCCAGGACAAACGATCCCGTCCCGGCGTATTCACGCAGCGTGTGGAAGAGGAGGACCGTCATGGTTTTGCTCGCGTGCTCCTGCCCGCTCTCCTTCCCGTGGCCCGGCGCCTGCTTGGGGGATGGAGGGCGGGGAAGGGCCTATCCTCCGATGGCCACCATGGGGCGGCCGGGTTCGTAGGTGGTGTTGAACTCATGGTCCTTGGGTTTGCCCGACAGGCAGGCCAGGAATTGACCGCGCGCGGCGGCGAGGTCGTTGGAGCGGAGGGCGGGGAGAAGGTCCACTTCGCCATGGCGGCCCAGGCAGGGGCGCAGTTTGCCATCGGCGGTCAGGCGGAGCTTGTTGCAGGCGGAGCAGAAATCCACTTTGGTCAAAGCGCCGATGAAGCCCACCACCGCTCCCGTGGGTTCATGGCGGTAGTAACTGGCTGGGCCATGGCCGATGCGGGTATCGGGCGCGGGCGTGAAGTCCCCGCGCCCCCCCGAGCAGGCGCATGGCTTCGGCGATGGGCAGAAACGAGGACTCCGTCCATCCCTCTTCCCGCGAAAGGGGCATGAGTTCGATGAAACGCAGCGGATGCCCATGGGCGGCGGCATATTCCAAGAGGCGCGGCAGTTCGGCCTCGTTCTGCCCGCGCAGGAGAACGGTATTGAGCTTGATGCGTTCGAAGCCTTCCGCCGGGCGGCTTCCAGGCCTTGAAGGACGGACTCGACGCGTCCGCCGGTGAGCCTCTGATAGGTGGCGTCATCCAAGGCATCCAGGCTGACATTGAGGGAACGGACACCCGCCTGCCGGAGGGGACGGGCCAGATCGGCGAGCCGGGTGCCATTGGTGGAGAGACCCAGGCTTTCCACCCCCGGGAGGTTCCAAATGCGTTCGGCGATTCCGACCAAATCAGGCCGGATGAGCGGTTCGCCACCGGTGAGGCGGAACTTGCGGAAGCCGAGGCCCGCCGCGGTTTCGACCGCACGGACGACTTCATCCGCCGTCATGTGGTCGGGCTTTAGCGCCCAACCTTTGTAACCTTCGGGCATGCAGTAGAGACAGCGCTCGTTGCATCGGTCGGTGACCGAAATGCGCAGGTAGTCGATGGTGCGGCCGAAGGGGTCGGTGTTCATGACAGCAACAATTTGAGTGAAGCAGAAAACAGAACGAGGGCCAGGGCCGCACGCAAATGGGGGATGCGGGCCAGGCCGCTGCCCCAGCGCGCGCCGATCCAGCCTCCCAAAACCACGGCGGCGGCGGCG
>JAAUTS010000204.1 GCA_012031345.1 Blastochloris sp.
GGCGATTTCTGACTCCCTGGATTGGCCGGGTTGGAAGGAGGAGCCGCCATGGCGGATTCGGACAGGGAGCGGTTGATGAATTGTTCATCATAGCGCAAGGTGCCTGTTTCATTTCCTTTTTTCAGGGTGAGAACCACTTTGCTAAGGTCTGAGCTGGATTCGAGTTTTTCAATCTGGATGCCATGGTCATTGGGTGTGGTGGAAACAAAGAGAGTTTCCTTGGTTTCCTTGTTCATGATGGAGGCATAGGGGGTTTCCCCGATTTTTAAGATGCCCGCAAGAACCAGATTTTCTGTAAAGCCAGCGGCGCTTTCATCCACAACGGAGGACAAGGCGAAGGGAGATTTTTCCAAAGAGCTTCGTAGCGATCCAAGGGAAAGCCTTTGGGAAGCAAGTCCTCCTGGGTCCAGCCGGGGGAGGCCAAGGCGACCACGAGGAAAAGAAGAGTGATCTGGAAGGGGATATTCATTCTGGAGGTTTCTGGGAAAGGGCATACCAGCGGGCAACAGTCAGCGTGGCAACGACCTTAGGAGGTTCCTTATCACTTTTCAAAGTCAAATTCGTGATGGCTTGGAAACGTTCCGGATCCTGCAATTGCGCCAGCCAGCGGGAGACGGATTCCAGACGTCCGCTGATCTCAAGTTGAACGGAAACCTCTTGGTAATGAGGAGTTGTTCTTGGGTCGATGAGCTTTTGGTTGCTGATGGTGATGTTCTGCTGACGGGCTGATTGCTGGAGCGTCTCCAGAAAAGGGAGGATTGCTGACCTTCGGCTTCAATCCTGGGCTGCTTTTCGTCCAGCCAAGCCTTGCGTTTCAACCAATATTCACCGCTGCCCAACCACACGGAAGCCTCGCGTTGGTTCAGTTCAAGTTGTTGCAGTTCCTTGACCAAGCCACGTTTCTTCTTGATCAGATAGTCGATGGAGAAAAGGTTGGCGACGACAAAAAGAAGGCCCAAAAAAAGTATAACGAGGCGAAGCTCACTGCGGCTCAGACGCATAGGAATATCTCCCTTCGATTTGGAATTGGGCGGCGTCCGTGGGTAAGAGCTTAGGGGGTGGCATTTCCCAACGGTAGGAGGCCAAATCTTCGCGATCCTTGAGGTCCTGTAGAAACTTGAAGGCCATGGCCGAGTTTTTGGCCTCACCAGTCATCAGCACACGGGAGCCTGACTGGTCAAAGGTCACGAGTCGAATACCCTCCTCCGGCAGAGGCCGGGTGCAACGGTAGAGCATTTCCAAGGGATACAACTCGGGGAGCAGGGCCAATTCCATGGCTTCCCAGCGGGCAGCGGTGTTGCGGATGGTTTCCACCTCCGAGCGATGCCGTGCCAACTCGGTTTCCAGATTTCTTTTCTGCCAATGAAGCCATCCCAAGTGACCAAGAAAGGAAAGAAGGGCGACAAGATAGAGCAGGCCCAGACCGGTCATGATACGATTACGTTGTTGGTTCTGCTTCTGGGACTCCTGGGTGCGTCGCACGGACAGGGGCAGCATGAGCGCAGGGGTGGCTGGCAGTCTGGGGGCGGGTCTCTCTTCAAAGCGAACGTTGGCCCCAAACTGTCGAATCAGGATCTCCTGTTCCGCGCGACTTCTGGGATCCCAAACCGTGACCAAAGAACCTGGTGCGAGCACTTGGTCACATTCCAGTTGGAGTCGGGCACAAAATGCTTCCTGGATTAGGGTTTCACTCAACTCCTCCCCGGGTGAACTGCGGACATAGATGGGATGTTGTCCAGAGCTGAAGGCAAAAACCTCATGACCCAGTTCCTTCCAAAAACACAAATGATTTTCCGGCCACGGAATCAGTTCAGAGGACAGGCCGTAGCGGGAGACGCGCGGGAAAGAAAGAGTCTCAGGGTAGTCTGTCGTCAGAACGGAAACGGACACCAGAACCCGCTCCTCCTCATGGCGCAGCACCCGATGACTCATTACAGTGTCCAAGCGTGACCCCGCGAGTAATCCACGCCGTTCCAACTGGAGCCAGATCATCTCCTCCAGCACGGCCTCGTCCCGCGTGGCGAGCCAGAGAGGAAAGGTAAGGGCCAGAGAATGAGGCATGGCCACCCAACTTTGAGAAGTGAGGCGACCCCGTAGAGTGCCCAATTCCGGTTCTGACTCTTTGCTCCAAACGCCCGCAGCCCCCTGCTTCCAGAGTTCCCAGGCATGGCTCCCCGGTAACAAAAGGCGCAGTCCTTCACTTTTGCTATTTTTTGCCGGTTTCGGGATTCTCAATACTCGATCCATGTCAGGTAGGCTACAGGGTTGCTGTTCAGTTTGACCACCACGGCAAGACTTCGTTGATAATTGCCAATTTTTCCTGTACTGACAATTCGTCGATAATCGCTTTTCAACGTGATACGCGGTTCCAGTGTCTTAAACAAGCTTTCACTCAGACCCAGGGCTCCGCGCACCTGGGAGAGTTCTGTGTATTCAAAATCGTCCTCTGTGCCCCATTCCCCATCGGCACCCAGTCTGCGCTGCACAAAAGATTCGGCCGCGACCGTGCCGACCTGACAGACCGTTGCGATCAATTCTGCCGGGGCCTCATTCAGATCGAGGCGTCCGTCACCCCAGACGGTGAAGGAGTTTTTCCAATCGGGTTGGGCCTTGTCCAGAAATTCCATGCCGGGCACCCAGGCCATTTCCTCAAGAGATTGAAAAGGACGGTTGGGTGGATATCCGGGCTGCCCCTGCTTGGCATAGTCCACCGCCTCCGCTCCATTCAATCGACGCAGGGAATCCGCATCCACCCAGTCGATGAGGTGGTCCACCAGAGCGTAGAGTTCTTTTTCATCCACCTTCCAGCGTTGAAACAGATCAATCAGTTCCCGGCGGCGATCGTTGAGCAGGAGAACATTGATGTTCAGGCGCGCTCCTTCACTCTCCAATTCTACTTCCAAACTTTCTCCCGAACCCAAATCTTGTCGCAGGTGGCTGTCCTCCTTCTCCATTTTGGGATGCAAACCCAGAGCCAGCCCTGACTCGGCCAATTGTAAGGCTCGAAAATTTTTCGACTGCACCGCCATCTCGGACAGGTTTAAATCCATGAATTGCACCAAAGCGAGAAGAGTCAGACTCATGATGGTGATGGACCAAAGCACGATCATCAGAGCCGAGCCCTGACGCCTCAAAGCAAGAGACGCAGGAGTTCCTGACATGGTGTGTGGTTTTTTGTTTGTCATGGTGTTGGCTCGGGTTCCAGAGGAACCGTGACTTGATTGAGAAGGGGCACCACCCAAAAAACTGCCGTCACCGGATTTTCCTCTTCGGGCAACCAGAGCTTCAATTCCACAGCAGTAGGTCGGGCACTGCCCCTGGGCAGGGTATCCAACCAGGCCCCGGCTCTAGGATCATAGAATCTCCATTCCACTTTGCTTAGATCGGAAATCAGCGGAAGCCACGCATCGGGTTGGGCTGCACTGACCGGATCCTTGCCCAAAATTTCCGCCTCGGAGACCCGGAGAAGACTTAAACTGAAAAGTCCCCCCAGTTGGGGACGCAATCCGATCACGTTCATGGTTTCAAAATCCCTCACTTGATCCCAGGCCAGAAGTTCAGGTGCCTGACGGATGAGGACTTCAGGCAGGATCTTGCCATCCACCTGTCGTATGCGCCCCTCCAGGGAGGCTTTTGCCGGCAACATGCGGAAACTTTTCCGGCACAGCTCCATGAGTCCGTCCAGTTGTTGTTGCCGTGCCCGTGCCTCATCCATGCTCGCAGCCATCTGAACCGTGCCCCGTATGACCCCATAAATGCTCCCTGCCAGAAGGGCGAGAATGAAGAGGGCCAGAGTGACTTCAAAGAGGGAGAATCCCGCATGGCCGGGAGCACGACGTATCCGGTGACGACTCCCCGCCCCCGAATTCCTGTGGTTAAGGGACCTTGTCGGTAAATCAGGGTTGATAAACATAAATCTCGGCCAATTCTTCCTGATCCTCACGACCTTCTTTCCAAAAAGCCCGCAGGCTTAGTCGGTAAAGATTGGTCAACACCACCTTGTCATCATTGGTTATCTCCAGCAGCGAGACTTCCTTTTCATAGACCACGCCTCTGGCATCCGGTTCGCTGCGCTCTTTCATGGGAGTCAGCGGCAGGATTCTGGCCTGGGCCAGCCTGGTCTCCATCTCCAGTCTCACTTCCGCCTCAGTGCGCGCCTTGAGGTAAACATTTGCCATGGTGTTCAGCGCAGAAGCCAGACTGATCCCGGCCACCGCAAAGATTCCAGCCGCCAGGATCACTTCCAACAAGATATAGGCCCGGATCGGTTTACCCGCCCTCAGGCTTCGCTTACCCGGAGTTGTCATGGCAGATACCATTGCTCCTCCTGACGATTTGCCGTGAGGGGATTGAAACTCATCTGCATCCAGGATTCTTCACGCTCCAGCCGCAGGGAGTGCGGGGCACAGAGACCAGTTGGGGAAAAACCCAGACGAACTTTTGCGGCTTCTCCCACTCTTCTGAACCCCCAGGGTCTGATTTTGACCTGGACAGACTCCGGCACGAACAACTCTTCGGTGAGGACTCTCCCAACTCCGCTT
>JAAUTS010000205.1 GCA_012031345.1 Blastochloris sp.
GCCAGAAGTTGATCTTCTTGAAAATGGCGTCCAATTCCGGCAGGTCGCTGTGCCATTCGGTCATGCCTTCGTGACGGTCTTTGGTGTCGCTCACTCGCACGGCCTCCAGATTTTGCCCGAGGAAAAGCGGCACCTCGTTCAGCGGTGCCAGCCATACTGCGCGCTCCAGCACACCGTCGTCGCGCAGTGCCGGGATCGCCTCTACCCAGGCATTGGCAATGTTCCGTGCGGCGGCTTCTTCTTCACCCAACGAAATTTTTCCCGACGCACGCAGAATCGCCTCGCTTTGCCAGGTATCCAGCCCCAGCCAGATACCATGCTTACGGCATAGATCGGACAGCTCCACGACCTTGCGCCGCACATCCACCGTATGGCCGCCTGACGCGGTGACGTTGCCCCAGGAGAGAATGCGTGGGCGCGTGACAGTGCCTTTAAATGTGTGTTCACCACCTAGATAAAGGTGAGGGAATACATCCACTCGGAGTGTATTGTAGCCGCGTTCCGCAGCCTGTTCCACGCACCCGGCGAGGTCTTGGAAGCCACCGCCGGAATGCCCGCACATCAGCCAGGAAAAGTCCCACATCGAGATGGTCAACGACGTTTTTTTATCGAAGTAATGTTTCATAAGGATTTTCGGTTAATGTTAGGTTTGAAGTGTTGTTTTATCAAGGGTCAAGGGGGGCTTTAACATTGAACACTTCGAAACTTCTGATTTCAGAGGTCGGCAAGCGCCACTATCTTGAGTTGGCCAGTTTTTTTGACCAAGGTGATTTTGGCTTTGGCCCTCATCCGCTGACTGTTCACTTCAATGACAATCTCCTGTTCGCCCAGGAATTCTTTGAGTTTCTCTTCATTTGCTTTCGCGGACCATTGGTTGACGCACGCCATAGGTCAGGCTGCGCCACAGCCATTCCAGAGGGCCGTAGTGGAAAAACTTCAGCCACATCCAGCTCAAAAAAATCTGCATGATGAAGATCAACAGCGCGATGCTGACCGTGCCCAGCCGTCCGACACTCCCGCCAAGTCCAAGCCCGTAGCCATAGAAGATGGTGGTGGCAATCAGGGATTGGCTTAGATAGTTGGTAAGAGCCATCTGTCCGGCCGCCGCGAGCGGTGGAGGATAGAAAGCGACGGTTTATGAGCGATCAACAGGATGATTCCCGCAATGTAGGCGACCGCGAGCACAGGGCCAAAAATTGATAAAATGGCTGTCCCTGTGAAAAGCAGGCCAAGGTCTTCACCCATATTGGCACTCATCATCACCCAAGTGCCAAAGAAGTTTCCCACCAAACCAACAGAGGCAGATAGAATCAAGATACGAATCAGAAACCTGTGATTTTGAGCCATTTCAGTGGTGATCCTTTTTCGCCCAGCCAAACATCCAAGCAGGAATAACCCAAGGAAGGATGGCGCGTAAAAGAGGATCACGGGAATGGTGATGATCAACTCTCTGATCCTGTGGAAAACCGCGTCAGCATAACTTCCGATCATGTAAGCCTTGCTCAATTCAAGGCTGCTCTGAGGATCTTCTGCGAACACTTCCTGGATCATTCGGGCAAGCTCGGCGTTCCTTGAAAGCACCATAATGACAAGTCCTAAGCTCAGCATTAAGACCGCGGGTAGTAAGATAAGAGCTCCCGCCCAAATCGATAGCGTCAGAGGTTTCCGATTATGGAAGAGCAGAAGCGCGAAACCGCAAAACGCATAAGCCATAAGAACATCTCCATCCCAGAGAAAGATTCCGTGCGCGAGACCCAATCCCATCAGGATGAAAAGTCGTCGGCGATATTTGGCCTTGCAATCCGACCCTCGCGAGGATGCCCGATCCATCTGAATCGAAAATCCCAGCCCGAAAAGAAAACAAAACAGCGGGTAGAATTTTCCTTCAACCAAAAAAATTGAGATCCAATCTGCCTCAAGATCCCCGGGTCCCAACCACCATCCCCTGCGGAAGCCCAATTGTTCCAGCGGCTGAGCGAAATAGAACATGTTAGAAACCAGGATTCCCAACAGCGCAAAGCCTCTCAAAACATCCAATGAGAGGAGCCGCTCGCTCTCAAGCACGGGAGTAAGGGGTTTGCCATAGTCCGCTGGAAGAGGAGGCGGTGAGACACCCTTATCCTTAGCAGTGTCTTCGGAATCGGACATTCGGCTAGAAAATCTCAGTTCGTCGGAATCTCGTCAACTTGATATCTGAAATGTGTCTTCGGCGTAAGCTCCGAAATTCCCTGCGCCTTTTTCTAAGGTCAGGCCCATACCTTCGCGCCTCCTGCGTCTTGGCAGTTGATCCCCCGGCCCCGATCCTAAAAAAGAATCTCTTCTTGCCATTTAATACTCCATTCACTAATTTGAGAACTGTTCTCATTAAGGCTTATGGATCGTCTTACTTCTCTTGCTCCCGGCCAGTGTGCCGATCTCCAGGATCTCGGCACGGATCCTGTCTTGGCTCAACGTCTCCTGGCCCTTGGCATCATGCCCGGACAGCAGGTCATGATTGAACATAAAAACCCCCTCAAGGGTCCCGTCCTCTTTCGCTACAGCCTGGGAAAAGTCGGACTACGCGAAAAAGATGCAGCCCAGCTCGGGGTTCAAAAAAATCCATGAGCCCGGATCTCTCCTCCGCAACGAAACCACGCGCTTTGCGGATTGCCATTATTGGCCAGCCCAATACGGGTAAAAGCTCACTCTTCAACCGCCTGACCGGGATGCGCCAGCGCGTGGGCAACTATTCCGGCGTCACCGTGGAACGCAAGGAGGGCCTGGCCGACTGGGTCAGGATGAGGTGCTCTTCATTGATCTCCCAGGCACTTACAGTCTGAACGCTCTGTCCCCGGATGAACACATCACGGTAGAGGCGCTCGCGGGTCGGACCGAAATCGGACCACGACCCGATCTGATTCTGTGCGTGGCTGAAGCCGGTCACCTGCAACGATCCCTGCTCCCGGCCTTCCAAGCCGCTCCATTGGGCCTTCCCATGGTCATCGCGGCGAACTTCATGGATGAAGCGAAGTTCAAGGGAATTCACTTGGACGCCCAGCTCCTGGAACAGCATCTGGGGATTCCGGTGATCCCGACCGAGGCACATCGAGGCCGGGGCATCGATGCACTGCGGGAGGCCATGCGCCGTGCGCTGGATCAACATCTTACCTTGAAACAACCCGACTGGCCCCAAGCCGTCCGTCATGCCCTGGACTTGCTTCAACCCCAGATTCGGAAGCCGGAGGATTCCCAGCCCTGCGCCTTCACCGCACAACGCATCCTCTTCGACACCTCGGATCGACACCTCGTCACCTTGGGAGGAAATGAAGGGTTGGTCCGCCAGTTATTGGAAGAGGCCCGTTCCAGCATAGTGCGTGGAGGGCATCACCCCGCCACCGCCGAGCCCGTGCTGCTCTTTGCCCATATTCATGACGTATTGAAAAGCTGCCTGACACAACCAAAGACCGACACGGAACAGCGGAGCCGGGGATTGGACCGCATCCTGGCTCATCCCCAACTGGGTCTCCTGGCTTTTGCGCTGATCATGTTCGCGGTTTTTCAAGCGGTCTATTCCTGGTCCTCCCCCCTCATGGACGCCATCGAATCCGGCGTTCTTGCCGCACAGAACGGGATTTCCCCTCTTCTCAGCTCCACGCCCATGCTGCAAAGTTTGGTCACGGAAGGCATCATCGCAGGGCTGGGCTCCGTGCTGGTATTTCTGCCACAAATCCTGATTCTCACCGCTCTGATCGCCTTTCTCGAAGACTCCGGTTACCTTTCCCGAGCGGCTTTTTTGGTGGATCGTGTTTTCAGCGGAGTGGGGCTGAGCGGAAAAAGTTTTGTTCCCCTCATGTCCAGTCATGCCTGCGCGATACCTGGCATACTGGCCACGCGGAATATCGAAGATCTCCGGACACGTTTGACCACCATTTTCATCGCGCCTTTGATGAGTTGTTCCGCGCGACTCCCGGTCTATGTCCTCATGATCGGTGCCTTTATTGAACCAAGCTACGGCAGCAGCATCGCCGCCCTCTGCCTGCTGGCCGCGCATTTGATCGGGCCCCTCGTTGCCCTGCCTATCGCCTGGCTCCTGCAACAGAAAATACTCCGTTATCCCTCACCTCCATTCATCTTGGAGTTGCCTCCCTACCGTCTTCCCACTGTTCGCGATCTGGTCTGGAGGGTAGGCCAGCGTGCGAGCCGTTTCCTGTCGGATGCGGGAACACTGATTTTCTGCATTACTGTCATTGTCTGGGCCCTGCTCTACTTCCCCCGGCCAAATTCCGTCACCGAAACGGTGCGAGCCAACTTTGTCCAAGAACAAACCCTGGTGACCGGACTGGAGTCCAACGCCATTGAACAAGCCCTGGCGGATCCTCAAGACCCCATGAATTTGCACACAAGTTTGGACCATGCCCTTTCCTCTGCTACCTTGAGCAAAGTTATCTCGG
>JAAUTS010000005.1 GCA_012031345.1 Blastochloris sp.
CTGTGCGACGAAGTGGTGGTATGAGATTTTGAAGCCAGAGCAGGGAACTGAAGTTCTGGCCACCTGGCGCACACGACACCAGAGCGGACAGGCGGCGGTGACTTTACGTCGTCTGGGCAAGGGGGCGGTGTTGTATGTGGGAACGTATTTTACACCAGAGTTGCTGACACTGTTGCAGGAGAGACTGCTGGGCTTGAGTGGTCTAGAAAAGCCATTCCCCAAGCGTCCGGGCGGGGTGGAGGTGGTGAAACGTTCGGCGGAAGGGCGGGTGTTATGGTTTTTTCTCAATCATGGCGAGGAGGAAGCTGTGGTGCGGGACGTGGTGGCGGGCAAGGATCTGCTGAACGGCACGGAGTTTCCGGGTGGGAATTTGATATTGAAACCCCAGGATGTGAAGGTGATCCGGGTGGATGCCTGAAAGTCTGGACCAGATCTCTTCAGTCCAGGCTTCCAGATCAACTGAGTATCGACTGTTATATCGAATACCGTGGCGATGGGCGATTCACTGAAACGCCCAATGTTTTAGGCTTGAGGAGGGAGGTAGTTGGCGGAGGGATAAAGTTTCCGAAAGGCTTCGATCTGGTTTTTGACTTTTTCGGAGACTTTGGACACATCCACCCGTCCGAGAACTTCGTGGAGAACGCGGGCTTCGTCGTCGTCGATGACGCCGTCTTTGAGTGCGATTTTTCAGGACTCCAGCTCGTGGGAGTGAAGTATGTGGTCGGTGTCAATGGCGTGGAGGTAAGTGTAGGCGATGAGTTCCTTGGCGCGTGAATCGGTGCTGGCGTGTTCGATAGACATGGCACTATTGATAGAGAGGATCAGGGGTCTGGCAACGGCATGATTGTGACATTTAGATGACAAAAAAGCGGAGGAGAAGGGCGGATCACTGCTTCTTTTTGAAGAAGTCGAAAAGGTTATTTTTGTTTTTTTTCCGGGAGGCGACCTCGGTATGGGCCGGGGGAGCATCCTGGGCGTAGTCCACTTCGGGAATGTGAAGTTCCTCGGTGAAGGTGTCGGGGTCTTCCTCTTTTTTGAGGCGGAGAATGATTTTAGTCAGGACAGCGAGCGCGGCTTGGGCGTTGGCGGGGCGGTCGTCGGGGTTTTTGGCCAGGAGCCAGTAGATCCATTCGCAGAGTTCGGGGTCGATGCCTTCGACCAATTCCTCGATGCGGGTGGGCGGGGTGAAGAGGTGAGCGTTGACCAGATCGAGAGGTTCCCGGAGGGTGGGCCAGGCAATGTGTCCGGTCAGGCTGTGATAGAGGACATGACCGAGGGAGTAGATGTCGGCGCGGGTGTCGAAAGGTTGTTGGTTAAGCTGCTCGGGGGAGATGTAAAAAATGGAGCCAAAGGTTTCTTCGTCCTCATCGACTTCTTGAGCGGCTTCTTCAGCAAACTTGGCCACCCCGAAGTCGAGAATTTTGACCACGTAATCCTCACTGGGGTAGAGGTGGAGCATGAGGTTGGCGGGTTTGATGTCGAGGTGGAGAAGGCCTTTGCGGTGGGCGGCGCTGAGACCTTCGAGGGACTGGCTGGCCACATTGAGGAAAACATGGACGGGGAGGGGTGCTTGGCTGATGACATCGGCCAGGCTGGGGCCATCGACGAATTCGAGGACGAAGTAAAACCCCTTGCGATCCAGCCCGAAGTCGAGAATACGAATGATGTTACGGTGACGGAGGCTAGAGAGAATTTTGGCTTCGCGTTGGGTTTGGTCGATGACAGCCTGGGGGACCGTGATGTCGTTCTTGAGTCGCTTGATGGCGACGGGGGTCTCGGTCTCGATGTCGTGACAAAGAAACACCTCACCCAAGCCACCTGCGCCGAGGAGGGAGCTGACCCGGTATTTGCCGGCGATGATATCGCCCTGTTCTTGCAAGGTCATGGATGAAAAGGAGGATGGGGGGGATTAGGCGATTGCTTGGGATATCGAAACGAAATAATACCCTGACTTCTGGGTGGCGAAGTGAGGAATCAGCCTTAAGGTTAGAATTGTTACGCTTCAAGTGAGGAAGTGCAAGGAAAACCAGTTTCACTTGGCAGAGCCAGGGGGCTGGGGCAGATTGGAATAATTGTATGAGCATGATGTTGGACACCCGGTCGGAGTTGTGGGAGAAGGTCGCGGGCGGGGATCGAATCACCGCTGAGGAGGCGCGAGCACTCTACGAGTCGCCTTTGAGTGAATTGGGTGAATTGGCAGATTTGAGAAGACGACAGATCAAGGGTGGGGCGTATGAGGGCCGTGGCAATGAGGTGGTGACCTATATATTGGATCGAAACATCAACTACACGAATGTTTGCAACGTGTATTGCAAGTTTTGCAATTTTTACCGGACGGAAAAAGATGCGGATGCGTATGTGTTGAGTCACGCCCAGATCGACGAGAAGATTGACGAGTTGGTGGCGCTGGGGGGAACACAGATTTTGATGCAGGGGGGGCATCACCCCAAGTTGGGATTGGATTTCTATTTGGAGCTGTTGAACCATCTGCGGGAGAAGTATCCGCGGGTCAATGTTCACGGGTTTTCCCCGCCTGAGTTCAATCATTTTGCGGAGGTCTTTGACCTTCCGATGGAGGAAGTGATTCGCAGGTTCAAGGAAGCGGGTTTGGGCAGCATTCCCGGTGGGGGTGGGGAGATCCTGGTCAACCGGATTCGGGAACGCATTTCCCCCCTGAAGTGTGATGCGGATGAGTGGTTGAGGGTGATGGAAATCGCCCACGGATTAGGGTTGAATTCCAGTGCCACCATGATGTTCGGGCATGTGGAGACGGTGGAGGATCGGATCGAGCACTTGCAGCGTTTACGCGATCTTCAGGATCGGACCCGGGGGTTTACGGCGTTTATTTGTTGGACCTTCCAGTCGGAGGGAACCGTGCTGCAAGTCCCGGAGACCGCAGGCCCGCATGAGTATCTGCGGATGCAGGCGTTGGCCCGCATTTTTTTGGATAATTTTGACAATGTGCAGGCTTCCTGGGTGACGCAGGGGCCCCAGATCGGCCAGTTGGCACTTCAATTCGGGGCGAACGATTTTGGCAGTTTGATGATGGAGGAGAACGTGGTTTCCCAAGCGGGGGCGAGCTTCCGTATGACGGTGGAGGAGATGAGGCGTCTGATTGGAGAGGCGGGCTACGAAGCGCGTCAACGCAACAACTGGTATCAGTTGGTCTGAGGAATTGAGGGTGACCTAAGTCAAACTTGTCAGGCCCCGAAGTCGTAAACGACGAGGCGTTTGGCGTAGGGCTTGACGCAGGTCTCGATGAATTCCTGGTGGATGGGATGGCTTTGATAAAGATCGGCCTCAGCCTGGGAATTAAAATCCATGGAGATGGCGACGGCAAAGCTGTCATCGACCACCGCGCGAGGGCTGGGAGTGGGAGGGCCGATGCGAAAGTTGAGGGTGCCGGGAATGTCAGCCAGTCGGCGGCGCCCTGGAGTAAGGCATCGCGGTTGTGACCGAAGGGTTTGTCGGTCCAAAAAATAACAACGTGGGTGATCATGAAGGTTGGGGGTGAGTTAGGATTTGAGATTTAAGGGTTGGGTTCAGAGGGGGATGGAATTTTTTTCGTTTTTCAAAACGGGAAGCTGAGTGTAACCAACAGAGCGGGCCAGGTCGAGGGCTTGGTCGAAGTTAAGACCGACCTCGGCGGGGGCATGGGCATCCGAGTTGATAAGGATGGGGATGTTCCGGGCGTGGGCCATTTCGAGAAATTCACGGCTGGGATAAATTTCTGCAACGTCCTTGCGTAAGCCGGCCGTGTTGAGTTCGAGGGCGACATGGCAGTCGGCGGCGGCGTTGAGGCACTCTTCGTAGTAGGGTTTGAGGTCGCCGGAGGGACGGTCCCCGAATTTTTTCACCAGATCGGGATGGGCGAGAAAATCAAAAAGACCGGAAGAGGCGGCCTGGGTGTAGAGAGCGAAGTAACGTTTCCACACCTCCTCAAGCGGGAGTTCGCGCCAGAGGTTTCGTTTGTGGGGATTGTCCACGTCCCAGTCATCGCGGATGTAATGCACGGCGCCGATGAGATAATCAAAATCCGCGCAGGTGGCGAGGTGGCGCAGGTGGGTTTCGTAGCCGGGGATGAAATCACATTCCAGACCGAGGCGGATGGGGAAGTCGGGAAAATCTTCGCGTGCCTCCTGGACCAACTGGACATAGGCGGGCAGTTCGTCCGGGGCCATGCGCCAGTCATCGAAGGAGACGGGCATGGGGTTATGGTCGGAGAAGCCGATTTCCTGCAGGCCCACGGAGATTCCCTGGGCCACGTAATCGCGCGGGTGACCGACGGCATGGCGGCAGAGAGGGGTATGCATGTGGTAATCGAAGCGCATATTCTGGGTGGAAGCTTAGTCGGAGGGGTGCGGATGGGGGAATGTTTAAATTGGGGTTAGGGGTGTGAAGTTTTTCAGTTCCCTGTTTTAGGTTTCAGGGTTAGCCTGACCAGCGTCACATCATTATGAGTTCTGTTCAGTTCAGCAAAACGAAATTGGAGAAAGTCATTCAACGGATTCAGGATTTGCGAATTCTGGTTCTGGGGGATTTGATGCTGGACCAGTTCATTTATGGGAAGGTTTCGCGTATTTCGCCGGAGGCTCCGGTGCCGGTGGTGCAGGTGACACATGAGACGGCCTTCCCTGGCGGGGCGGCGAATGTGGCGCGGAATCTGGCGGATTTTGGGGTCAAGGCCGGGGTCTGCGGGGTGTTAGGCAAGGACGCGGCGGGGGAGCAGTTGGCAAAATTGCTGAAAAAATCCAAAATTGATACCAAGGGTTTGTTCATCGAGACGCGGTTTTCCACCATCATCAAGACGCGGGTGATTGCGCGTCAACAGCAACTGGTGCGGGTGGATCACGAGGAGAAGTTGAAGTTCCGTCCGACGGAGATGGAGCAGATCAAAACGTTTTTACGGAAGGAATTGAAGAATTATCAGGCGGTGATTGTGGAGGATTACGGGAAGGGGTTTCTGCAGCAGGAGATTTTTTCGGAGTTGGTGAAAATCGCGGCGGAGGAGGAAAAAATAGTCACGGTGGACCCGAACCCTTCGAATCCGCTGAATTTCAGTGGGGCGACGGCGGTGAAACCGAACCGGGCGGAGGCCTTGGCTTATGCGGGGATGGGGGTGACCCGGAGGAGGCGGATGTGGATGCGGCGGGGGCGATTTTACAGGAGAGGTGGAAGGTGCCTTATTTGTTAGTAACGATGGGGGATCAGGGGATGAAGTTGTATCAGAAATTTCTGACTCCCTATCATACGCCGACGCGGGCGCGGGAGGTTTTTGATGTGTCGGGGGCGGGGGACACGGCCATTTCGTTTTTCACGGCGGGTTTGGCGGTGGGGCTGAATGCGATGGAGGCGGCGGAGTTGGCCAATCATGCGGCGGGAGTGGTGGTGAGCAAGTTGGGAACGGCGACGTTGAAGCCGGAAGAGTTGATGGAGAGTTTTTTTGGATTGGAAGCGGATGAGGCGGCATGAAGCGGGCGGTATTCCTGGATCGGGATGACACGATCATTCGCAATGTGCCTTATCTGGGGGATCCTGCGCGGGTGGAATTGATGCCGGGTGCGCGGGAGGGCCTGATTTTATTGAGGGAGGCGGGCTGGCCTTTGTATATTGTGTCCAATCAGTCCGGGGTGGGACGGGGGCTGATTACGAAGCAGCAGGTCCGGGCGGTGAATGAGGCGATGGAGGAGAAGTTGGGTGGGGGTTATTTCGCGGATTATTATCTATGTTATGCGGCACCGGATGATCCGTATGGAGCGGAAGAGCGCAAGCCTTCACCTGCGATGTTGCAGCAGGCGGCGCAGGAGCATGATTTGGATCTGCGCGGCAGTGTGATGATCGGGGATCGGGGATCGGATGTGATGTGTGGGAAAAATGCAGGCTGCGTTTCCATCCTGGTGCTGGGTCACTCCGGAGGGGACGATGTGGAGGAAGCGCGGAAAGAGGCGGATTTTGTGGCGCGGGATTTGCAGGAGGCGGCGATGTGGTGGTTGGCGCGGACGGAGGGTGAGTTGTGAAGGCGGAGTCAGAGCAGGACGCTGTCTGGGCGGTGATTCCGGCGCGATACGCTTCCACCCGTTTTCCGCGCAAGATGCTGGCCGATCTCAAGGGCAAGCCTTTGATACAGTGGACTTGGGAACAAGTGAAAAGGCGCGGCGGATCGGACGGGTGACGATTGCCACGGATCATCCAGAGATTGAGGCGGTGGCGCGTGGCTTTGGGGCGGAGGTGGTGATGACGGACCCTGCGCTGCCTTCCGGGACCGACCGGATTGCGGTGGTGACGCGGGGGCAGGAGCAGGGCTGGATTTTGAATGTGCAGGGGGATGAACCGTTGATTGATCCGGGGGTGTTGGACGAGTTTATTCTGGGCTTGGACGGGAGTCTGGCACCCATGGCCACCCTGGCCCGAAAGATGGGGAAAGGTGAGGACGTGAATAACCCGAATGTGGTGAAGGTGGTGATGGATTTGGCGGGTCGGGCATTGTATTTTTCGAGGTCGGTGATTCCGCATGATCGTGAGGGAACGGGAGGGGGGGAGCATTGGCATCATTTGGGGATTTACGCCTATCGTCCGGAGACTCTGCGCCGCCTAGTGTCGTTGCCGCCGAGTTCGCTGGAGTTGGTGGAAAAACTGGAGCAATTACGCGCCTTGCAGAATGGGGTTGCGATTCAGGTGCTGACCACTAGCGTGGAGTCAATCGGCGTTGATTCACCGGAAGATTTGGAACGGGTTTCCAAGCGGATGGACGGCGGATTTCCAGGATTTTTTTGAAATGAAGTATATTTTTGTCACGGGTGGAGTGGTGAGTTCGCTGGGCAAGGGGCTGACGGCGGCCTGTCTGGGAACCTTGCTGGAGCGGCGCGGGTTGAGGGTGGTGCTGCAAAAGTTTGATCCTTATTTGAATGTGGACCCAGGCACGATGAGTCCTTTCCAGCACGGAGAGGTTTATGTTTTGGAGGACGGGGCGGAGACGGATTTGGATTTGGGTCACTATGAACGTTTCACCAACGGGAAGTTGACCCGGCGCAACAATCTGACGGCGGGTCAGGTTTATGAAGAAGTTTTGCGCAAGGAGCGGCGCGGGGATTATCTGGGTAAGACGGTGCAGGTTATTCCGCATGTGACGGATGAAATCAAGGCCCGCATTGTGCAGGTCAGTCAGTATCAGGATTGTGACGTGGTCATCACGGAAATCGGGGGCACGACGGGGGACATCGAGGGGCTACCATTTTTGGAAGCGATCCGGCAGTTTGCGCTGGAGGCGGGCTCGGACAATGTGCTGTTCATTCACGTGACGCTGCTGCCTTACATCAAGGCGGCGGGGGAATTGAAGTCCAAGCCGACGCAGCAGAGTGTGGCCAAGTTGCGCGAGATCGGAATTCAACCGCAGATTCTGGTTTGCCGGAGTGAACACCCGATTGAAAAGGACATCCGTCAAAAGCTTTCCATGTTTTGCAACGTGCCGCTGGAGGCGGTGATCGAGGAGCAGGATGTGACCTACTCGATTTATGAAGTGCCTCTGATGTTGCAGCGTGAGCGGGTGGACGAGCTGGTTTGTAAACATCTGCGCCTGGATCTGCCTGCGCCGGACATGAAGGATTGGCAGGTCATGGTGAACCGCATCATCGCGCCCACGCACCGGGTGAACATCGCGGTGGTGGGCAAATACATTGAGCATCAGGATGCGTATAAGAGCATCTATGAGGCACTGACTCATGCGGGGGCGGCGCTGGATGTGGGGATCAGCACCTTGCGGATTGATGCGGAAGACATCGAGGCGGAAGGTGCGGAGAAGTTTATGGCGGGAGTGGATGGGGTGTTGGTTCCGGGGGGATTTGGCAGTCGCGGGACGGAAGGAAAAATTTTGGCGGCGTGTTATGCACGGGAAAACAAGATCCCTATTTTGGCCTGTGTTTGGGGATGCAGATTGCGGTGATTGAGTTTGCCCGGCATGTCTGCGGGTTGGCCGGGGCGCACAGCACGGAGTTTGATGAGAACACCCCGCACCCTGTGATCTCCCTGCTCGATGCACAGCAGAGGGTGATTGCCAAGGGAGGGACCATGCGTTTGGGCAACTCCGAGTGCCAACTGCAGCCCGGCAGCAGCGCGTTCGTAGCCTATGGGAAAGAGATCATCCAGGAGCGGCATCGTCACCGTTATGAATTCAACGGAGCTTATCGTGAGCAGATGGAGCAAAAGGGACTGGTGATTTCCGGGGTGTATCGCGGACAGAATTTGGTGGAGATTGTGGAACTCAAGGATCATCCTTGGTATCTGGCCTGCCAATTCCACCCCGAGTTCAAATCGAAACCGAACAAGCCCCATCCGCTTTTTTATGCCTTCACCCAAGCCGTTCTTTCCCATGCGCAAAACAACAAAAGCCAAGAGTAAGTTTCTGCTGATTTCGGGTCCCTGCGTTTTGGAGGACTTGAAGAGTGCGCTGGAGATCGCGCGCCGGGTCAAGGCCTGCTGCGATGAGCTGGGCATGGACTACGTCTTCAAGGCTTCCTACGACAAGGCCAATCGCAGCTCCGGGAAAAGTCAGCGTGGGCCGGGAATCGAAAAGGGCTTGGACATGTTGGCTGAGGTCAGTTGAGAGTGGGGGTTCCGGTGTTGACGGATGTGCACAGCGTGGAGGAGGTCGAACTGGCCCAACATGCGGTGGATGTGGTGCAGATCCCTGCTTTTTTGTGTCGCCAAACAGATTTGATTTTGGCGGCGGGAGAATCGGGCTGCACGGTTAATGTGAAGAAAGGTCAATTTTTGGCGCCGGAAGATGTGGGGCAGATTGCGGACAAGTTAAAGAGTGTGGGATGCAAGGATTACTACATCACGGAGCGGGGCAGTTGTTTCGGTTATCACAACCTGGTGGTGGACATGCGTGGGCTGGCCCAGATGCGGGAGGCGGGGCATCGGGTGATTTTTGATGCGACCCATTCGGTGCAGCGTCCGGGCAGTCTGGGCGTGGCGACGGGTGGGGACGGACATCTGGCACCGGTGCTGGCCCGGGCGGCCACGGCGGCGGGGATTGAAGGATTGTTTATTGAAACCCATCCCGGCCGGAGAAATCCCCCTCGGACGGGGCGAACATGGTTCCGCTGAGCCAGTTGCCGAAGGTGTTAAAAACCATCGCGAGGATTCATGAAGTTCTCTAACAAACGCGTTGCCCTGTTGGTTCTGATTCTGGCTTTGGGCGGAGGGGCCTGCCTCTGGGGTCAGGCGGAGTTTGCCATTGGAGCCATTATCAAAGGGTTTGAGCTGCCCCAGCGGGAGGCGGATGGGTCGATCAAGTTGAAGATCATGGGCAAGGAGGCGACAGTGATGAGTTTGAGCCGGATCAAGGTGCGGGGATTGACGATTGATTTTTTCAACCAAGGAGCACCGCAGACGCAGATTTCCTCCGAGGAAAGTGATTACTGGCAGGTGGAGAAACGGTTGACCACGGATAAGGGCGTGAAAGTGGAGCATCCGAATTTTGTTTTGACCGCGCAAACCATGGACTGGCTGATTTCCGAAAACCGCGGAACTTTCCAACAAAATGTCAAAGTGGTGATCAGTCAGAAAGAGGAGGCCCCGACGCAATGAGAACATGTTATACAATCCTGATGGCCGGAGCCCTGCTGGGTCTGGTTTCGAACAGTCCCGCCCAAGTGGCACCCGTCAAGCCTGCGGCCAAGGCGGCGGTGAAGGAAACCGAGGTGACCAGCAACAGCTTCCGTCTGGACTTGAGCAAAAAGCTGGGAACCTTCACGGGTTCTGTCCTGGTCAAGGACCCGAACTTTGATCTGAGTTCGGATGAGTTGGTGGTCTATTTCGATGACGACAACAAGCTCCAGCGTCTGGTTGCCCGCGGCAACGTCAAGATCAAGCAGGCTTCGGGTCGGGCGGCGGAGGCTCGCGAAGCGGAGTATGTGGTGACGGAGAAAAAAATCAAACTGACGGGCGACCCGGTGGTCAACCAGGGTCAAAATCGCGTGACCGGAACGGTGATCACCATTTATCCCGAGTCCGACCGAATGGATGTGGATGGCCGCAGCAAGGTTCAGTTTTATCTGCAATAAGCGGTTGGGAAGATGCCACGCAGACAGCTTACCCGGATGCCTTGAACGTTTATCATGACAGAAATCATACGAGCTGAGGGACTGGTTAAAACCTACGGGGAGCGTAACGTGGTCAATGGCGTGAGCTTTGAGGTCAATGCCGGGGAGGTGGTGGGGTTGCTGGGACCGAATGGGGCGGGGAAAACGACCACCTTCAACATGGTGGTGGGCTTGGTGCGTCCGAGCGCGGGAAACATTTTTTTGCAAGGTGAAGAAGTTTCCGGGATGCCCATGTATCGGCGTGCGCGGCGGGGTATCAGTTATCTCCCGCAGGAGGAGTCCATTTTCAAGAAACTTTCCGTGGAGGAAAACATCTTGGCGATCCTGGAGACCTTGCCTTTGGAGAACAGGGAGAGGGAGCAGAAGTTGGAGGATCTTCTTTTTGAATTGGGCATCGAAAAACTCCGCAAGAGCAAGGCTTACATGTTATCCGGCGGGGAAAAACGTCGCCTGGCCATCGCCCGTTGTCTGGTGACGGAGCCGGCCTTGTTGATGTTGGATGAACCCTTCAGCGGCGTGGATCCGATTGCGGTAGCGGACATCCAGCAAATCATCGTCCTGCTCCGCTCGCGCGGTCTGGCCGTGCTCATCACGGATCATAATGTGCGGGAAACGTTGTCCGTGGTGGATCGGGCCTATCTCATTTGTGAGGGCCGGGTGGAGAGCAAGGGCAGCAGTGATTTTCTGATCAACGACCCGATTGCGCGGGAGCTTTATCTGGGGCCACGGTTTAATTTGTAAGCACTGCGTAGGGACGGGATGGGTTTGGATTAGTTTCTCTGGCGGGGGTGGAGGTTTTGCTACAAATCAAGGGCGATAGCATCCTGCCCTTGCCAAGCAAGGGGTGGAACTTATAATCGGGTTTCTATGAAAACCCCCATCCGTGTTGCTGTTACCGGTGCCGCCGGTCAAATTGGTTATGCCCTGCTTTTTCGTATCGCTTCCGGAGCCATGTTTGGACCGGATCAACCTGTGAGTCTGCAATTGATTGAGGCACCGGTGGAGAAGGCTTTAAAAGCCTTGGAGGGGGTGGCGATGGAGTTGGATGACTGTGCGTTTCCGCTTTTAAGCAGTATTCAGATGACGAGCGAGCCGAAGGAGGGTTTTGCCGGAGCCAACTGGTGTTTGTTGATCGGAGCCAAGCCGCGTGGACCGGGCATGGAGCGGGCGGATTTGTTGAAGGACAACGGGCAAATCTTTATTGGCCAGGGCCGGATCATTGATGAAGTGGCGGCGGACGACGCGCGGATCGCGGTGGTGGGTAATCCGGCCAACACCAATTGCATGATTGCGGCCAGTCAGGCGAAACGTCTGCCCGCGGAGCGTTTCACGGCCATGGTGCGTTTGGATCAAAATCGGGCCCAGACCCAGTTGGCCAAAAAAGCAGGGGTGGCCTTGACCGAAGTGAAAAATATCTTCATCTACGGCAATCACAGTCCCAGCATGTTCCCGGCTTATGCCCAGGCGACGATTTCGGGCAAACCCGCGGCGGAGGTGATTGGGGATGAGGCATGGTTGCAGGGAACTTTTTGTGAGACGGTGGGCAAACGCGGTGCGGCGATCATCAATGCGCGTGGTGCGTCCTCGGCGGCTTCGGCGGCGAATGCGTTGGTGGATCATGTGCATGATCTGATGACTCCGGGAGCGATTCATTCCGTGGCGGTGAAGTCGGAGGGACGTTATGGTTTTGATCCCAACGTGTGGGCGGGTATGCCGGTGCGGACGACCAGCCCCGGCAGTTACGAGGTGATCGAAGGTCACAGCATGGACGCCTTTGCCCAAAGCAAGATCGCCGCGACAAACAAAGAGTTGATGGAAGAGCGTGGGTTCGTGACGGCTTGATCGGAGGATCAAGTTCCTGCTTTCCGCTTTCCAGTTTGGATGACCAGAGGGCAAGAATGGCCACTTTCTTTTGTTTGAAGTGAGGGCATAATAGTTCCGGTGATCTCCAGCATTCCAGAGGAATTGGTGGCGGGCTCTGCTGTGTCGTCGTTTCTTGACGGGGCGAGGCGGGAGGAGGAGTTGTGTTGGGAAGGGATCCCGCTGTCTGCCCAGGCTTTTCTTTTGTCACAGTGGAAACGAGGGTATCCGGAGGATTGTCTGGTCTTGAAGGTGGGGGACAGCAAGGCCCAGGAAGAGCTGGCGACGGATTGTCTGGCCTGGGGTCTGGAGGTGTTGGTTTATCCTGAGATGGAGTCCCTGGCCCAGACACAGGTGGAGGATTTTCTGCCTGATCCGGATTTGCAGGCGGAGAAGCTCGGGGTGTTGCATCGATTGACCGAAGAAAAGGGATCGGTGGTTTTGGTGACGGAACGGGGCTGGTCACAGGGCGCGCCACAGCCTGAGGCACTGCTGAGCAAGAGATTGAAGTTCAGGCAGGGGGCGGAGTTGCCGATGGAAAAAGTGCTCAGCCAACTGGAGCGGTCGGGTTATGTGTTGGAAAGTCTGGCCATGCAGCGCGGTCAGATGGCGCGGCGCGGGGGGATTTTGGATGTTTTTTCCTGGCACGCGAGTTTACCCCTGCGGGTGGAGTGGTTTGGGGATGAGATTGAGTCGATCCGTGAGTTTGATCCGGCGCAGCAGCTTTCGGTTCGCAATGTCGAGCAAGGAGAAGTTTTGTTAGGACAAGCTGGGGATTCCGGCACGGGCACGGTGCAGGATTATCTGCCGAAAGGACATCGGCGGATTGTTTGTCAGGGAGGAGAGACATCGGCGGCGGCGGGGAATTCCAGGAGCACGAATTTTTACATCGCCTGCATCGGGACGCGGTTTTTCAGGAGAATCGCAAGCAACTGCTGTGTCGTCATCTGGAGAACTGGGTGGGGGAAGGGTGGCAGTTGTGGTTGTTGTGTAATAATGAGGGGGAGGAGCAGCGTTTCCGCGAATGGTTGAAGACGGAGAGTGGCTGGACAGAAACGGAGGCGGCGAGGATGGAGGGAGGGATGCGATTTGTGCGATCTCCGCTGTTGAAGGGTTTTGTCTGGGGTGAGGCGCGCTTGGTGGTGTTGACGGATGCGGAGATATTTGGGCGATATCAAAACCTGCGTTCCTTGCGACGTTTGGATCGCATCGGGTCGCTGCGTTTGAAGCATCAGGGTTCGGACTTCAGTGAATTTGCGGAGGGGGATTATGTGGTGCATTTGGAATATGGGATCGCCCTCTATGCCGGGATGCAGGAGTTGCCGAATGACGAAGCGGCGGGAGAAGGGTTGGAAAGAGCGGAGACACGGCAGGCGCTGGTTCTGGAGTTTGCCGGGCAGTCGCGGTTGTTTGTGCCACTGGAGCAGGCGTATTTGGTTTCCAAGTATGTGGGGGTGGGGAAAAAAACGCCGGTCCTGGACAGTTTGGGCGGGAACCGTTGGGAGAAGGCCAGAAAGCAGGCGGAGAGGGCGGTGGCGGATTATGCGGCGCGTTTGTTGAAGATTCATGCGGAGCGGGAGACGTTGGGGGGATTTGCCTGTCCACCGGACACCTTGTGGCAGAAGGAGTTCGAGGAGGCGTTTTTGTATGAGGAGACGGAGGATCAGCTCAAGGCAATTGAGGACACCAAGGAGGACATGGAATCTCCGCAGCCCATGGATCGATTGATTTGCGGGGATGTGGGTTTTGGGAAAACGGAGGTGGCGATACGGGCGGCCTTCAAGGCGGTGATGAGTGGGAAGCAGGTGGCGTTTTTGGTGCCGACCACGGTGCTGGCCCAGCAACATTACAATACCCTGCGGGAGCGATTTGCGGATTACCCGATTGTGGTGGCGTTGATGAACCGATTTGTCAGCCGCAAGGAGCAGAATGAAATCATTCGCAAGCTGGACCGGGGAGAGGTGGATATTGTGGTGGGAACGCACCGTGTGATTTCGGCAGATGTGCGTTTTCAAGGATTTGGGTTTGGTGGTGATTGATGAGGAGCAGCGGTTTGGGGTGAAGCAGAAGGAAAATTTCAAAGATCGTTTCCGATTGGTGGATGTGCTGACGCTTTCCGCCACGCCGATTCCGCGGACTTTGTATCTTTCACTGATGGGGGCGCGGGACATGAGTGTGATTGAAACCCCGCCCAAAAGCCGTCTGCCCGTGGAGACCACGGTCACGTCTTATGATGAACGAATCGTGCGGGCGGCGATTCAACGGGAGTTGCAGCGTGGGGGGCAGGTTTTTTATCTGCACAACCGGGTGCAGAGTATTGAGAAGGTGGCGGAGCGACTGAACTTTCTGGTGCCGGAGGCGCGGGTGGATATCGGGCATGGGCAGATGGAGGAGGGGCAACTGGAGGAGGTGATGATGCGATTTGTGGCGGGTCACTCGGACGTGCTGGTTTCGACCACGATCATCGAGAGTGGGATTGATATTCCCAACGCCAATACGATCATTATTGATCGGGCGGACCGGTTTGGGTTGGCGGATCTTTATCAATTACGTGGGCGGGTGGGGCGGGGCGGGACGCGGGCACATGCCATGTTGTTACTGCACGGGATCTGATGAGTGCGGATGCGGGGAAGCGGGTGCGGGCGATCAAGCAGTATTCGGAACTGGGGGCGGGATTCAAAATAGCGATGAGGGATCTGGAGATTCGCGGGGCGGGGAATTTGTTAGGAACGGCGCAGAGTGGACACATCATCGCGGTGGGTTTTGATCTGTATTGTCGTTTGTTGAAGAAGGCGATTGAGGCGACGAAAGAGGGGGGCAAGGCCGGGGCGGGTCAGGGGGATTGAGACGCGCATTCATTTGGATTTCTTGCATTTGGGGGAGAGTGGGGCGGCGGGGGAGGCGCAGGCGGCCTATCTTCCGGCGGGTTACATGCCGGAGATTGCCTGGAGGATCACGGCTTATCGGGAATTGGCCGAGCTGCAAAGCCGGGCGGAGTGGGAGAATTTGCGGAAACGTTGGAAGGATCGTTTTGGGCACTGGGAAGAGGTTACGGAGTTGCTGTTGATGTATCATCGGGTGCGGATTGAGGCTAATTTGGTCAAACTTTCCAGTATTGAAACCAAAGCGGATAAGCTTATGATGTTGAGGAACGGAGATTACGTGATGATGGGGGGGCGATTCCCCAGATTGACTAAAACTCCGGCCAAGGCTAGGCTACTGGAAATCGAGAAATGGATTCTTTCGTTAAAAACGGGTTGATGTTGGGAATGCTCTGGGTCGGCCTTGCCGCGACACAGGCTCAGGTCGTGGACGGGGTGGCGGCGGTGGTGAATGATAAAGTCATCACCTTTTCCCAGGTTCGCAAAGAGGTGGACCCGATCGAGGCGCAGTATCGTGAAATTTTAAGCGGTGTGGAGTTGGTGGAGAAGGTGAAGGAAGCGCGCTTGAATTCTTTGAAGTCCTTGATTGAACGGGAATTGATCATTCAGGAGTTCAACTCGAAAGGTTATTTCATTCCGGACAACGTGATTGAGGATAAAGTTAGAAAAATCACGGATATTCAGTATGAGGGGGATCGGAGGGCACTGGTGCGGACGCTGCAGGCCCGGGGGGTTTCCATATCCAATTACAAGGAGCAACTACGTGACCAAACCATCGTCGGGGTGATGCGGCAGAGGAATATGGCGTCTGCGCTGCTCATATCTCCCTATCAGATTGAGCAGTATTATCAGGACAACGTGCGTCAGTTTGTTCGTCCGGATGAGGTGAAGTTGCGGGTGATTTACATGAAGAAGCCGCTTTTCAAGGAAAAGCGGACCGGGGAGGACGGGAAAGAAGAGGAGTATGATCCGCAGAAACTGGTGATGGATGAGATTTTACAAAAGATCCGGACAGGATCCGACTTTGCCAGTCTGGCCAAGGGATATTCCGAGGGGAGCCAGAAATCCGAAGGTGGATTGTTAGGTTGGGTGTCCGAGTCCACGCTGAGGCCGGAGCTGGCCAAAGTGGCCTTCAAACTGAGGCCGGGTCAGAACAGCGGAGTGGTTGAGACCAATGACGGTTATCATATTGTGATGGTGGAAGATTTGCGCAAGGCGACGGTGATTCCGATGGCGGAGGTGCGGGAGCGGATTGAAAGCACTTTGTTACAGCAGGAGAAGGAACGGCTGCAGCAGGAGTGGCTGGATGGGTTGCGTTCCAAGGCCTTTATCAAAATGTTTTTCTAGGAAGTTAGGGGAAGGGTTCCAGTATTCATTTTTCAGTTTTCCGTGGGAACTTCGCCTTGATCTGACGGGCTTTACGATATTCTTTTATGAAAGCCCATGGCTTTACGATTGGTGTTACTCTGGGAGACCCGGCGGGGATTGGCCCGGAGGTGGTGGATCGGGCTTTGGCGGTGCTGAAGAAAACACAACCGGACTGGAAGTTCCGGGTCTTGGGTGAGTTGAAGGGAAAAAGCCGGATCACGCCGGGTAAGCCGAACAAAGCATCCGCCGAGATGGCTCTGGCGGGCTTGGAGGAGTCGGTGGAACTGCTCCGTTGCGGGGAAATTCAGGCGGTGGTGAACGCGCCGATTCACAAGGGTAATTTACAAAAGTTGGGCTTTGAGTATCCGGGTCAGACGGAGTATTACGCGAAGGCTTTTGGGTTGAAGGAGGAGGATGTGACGATGTTGATGGTGGCGGATCGTCTGGCGGTGGGGTTGATCAGCACGCATTGTTCCTTGAAAGAAGCGTTGAAACGGGTGAGCCCGGCGAGGATCGAACGGCATGGGAATCGTTTGGTGGATTTCTTAAAGGCACGAGGCATTTCTCGACCCAGGGTGGCGGTGTGTGGATTAAATCCTCATGCGGGGGAGGGGGAGCTTTTGGACGGGAGGAGGAGAGACTGATTTTACCTGGCATACTGGCTTTGCGGGGCAGAGGGGGGGCTGTCATCAGCGGGCCGGAGGTGCCGGATGCGATCTTTGCCCGGGTTGGCGGGGGTGAGTTTGATGGGGTGCTGGGTTTGTATCATGACCAAGGGTTGATCCCGTTCAAGTTGTTGGCCTTTGAGCAGGGGGTGAACCTGACCTGGGGCCTGCCCTTTGTGCGGACTTCCCCGGATCACGGTACGGCCCTGGATCGGGCGGGGAAGGGGACGGCTTCGAGCGCGAGTATGGAGTCGGCTTTGCGTCTGGCGGTGACGTTGACGGAGAAGTTGTTTCGATGAACGGGATGGAGGCTGATCTGGAGCGGTTGCAATTTTTGCGGGAACAACGTCCTGCGAATGGTTTGTTGCTGGGGAGGGAGTCACGCTTGTCGCCGACGGCCTTTCCTCTGACGGAGGGGCAGATAGATTTTTTGGAGAAGTTAGGGCCGCGACTGCTGACCTTTTTGCAGGCCTGTAATTTGATGTATCGGCAGAGTGCGAAGGGGAAGGGGCCGGGCTTTTTGCGGGAGTGGTTGGATGCGGGCAAGCCGGCGGAGTTGTTGGAGCTGGGTTTGGATCCGGCGATCAAGAATGAGCTGCCGCTGGTCATTCGCCCGGACTTGCTGTTGACGGAGGAAGGTTTTGCGCTTTCGGAGATTGATTCGTTGCCGGGAGGAATCGGCATGACGGCGTGGCTAGGAGAAACTTATGCCGCGCTGGGGGAGGATGTGGTGGGTGGCGGTGGAATGCGGGAGGCGATGAGGCGGTTGTTTCCTGAAGGGGATGTTTTGATTGCGGAGGAGGGGCGCGAGTATGGGCCGGAGTTTGAATGGCTGTTTGGGCAGGAGCGGGTGAAGCGGGCGGAGGGATATGTGGTTTCGGAAAAGCCGATCTACCGTTTTGTGGAAGCTTTTGATTGGCCGGAGCTGGGATCGTTACGGACGGGGTATCGGCCCGGAGTGACGCGGATGACTCCGCCCTTGAAACCTTTTTTGGAGGAGAAACTTTGGCTGGCCTTGTTTTGGTTGGAGCCGTTACGGGAGCGTTGGCGACGGGAGTTGGGGGATCGCTATGACAGGGATTTGCGGCAGTTGATACCCTACAGTTGGGTGGTGAATCCTGAACCTCTGCCTGTGACGGCGGTGTTGCCGCAGTTGAATGTGCATTCGTGGGAGCAGGTGAAACAGTTTTCGCAGAAAGAGCGGGAATTGATTTTGAAAATATCCGGGTTTTCCCCGCTGGCCTGGGGTTCGCGCGGAGTGACCCTGGGCTCGGACGTGAGTGGGGAGGAGTGGGCGCGGGCCTTGGAAGAGGCGTTAACCGGGTTCAGGACGGCACCTTATCTCATGCAACGTTATGCCAAGCCCAAATTGGTGGAGCATCCTTATTGGTCGGAGGAGGAAGGGGCGCTGAGGATGATGAAAGGCCGGGTGCGCTTGTGCCCCTATTATTTTGTGGAGGAAGGAGAGGCCCGCTTGAAAGGGGTGCTGGCCACGGTGAATCCGGCGGATAAAAAATCATCCACGGGATGAAGGATGCGATCCTGGTGCCTGCGCGGAGGATTTAACCACAGAGGACACAGAGAGCACAGAGGGGGGATTTGGGGGTTTAGGAGGAGGAAGTAATGTTAGGAAGGACTGTTCTTCAACTAAGGGGGATGCTGGTTGAGGGCATGATTTTTTAGAGGAGCTTGGTTCCCTTATTTAAAATTGAAGAATTGTTCTAAGGCTTCGACGACGCCGAGGTGGGTGGATTGGCGGGAGACGTGGCCTTGGTGGAGGCGGACTTGAGCCTGGACGGCGGGGACGGCGTTGGAGGGGCAGCAGAGTTGATGGGCGTGGCGTGGATCAAGCATGGGGAGGTCGTTCAAATGATCCCCGGCCGCGAAACAGTTTTCCGGAGGGATGCCCTCTTCCTGGGCGATGCGGGCCAGGCAGCTGCCTTTTTGAAAATCGATGTGAGCGAAGCGGAAATAGACACTGTTGCGAACACTGTGCATTTCGGGGAAGGCCCGGAGGAGGGGTTCCAGGGCGGTCTGAACTTCGTCGGCCTGTTCGGGGGAGGCGGCGATGAGGCCGAGCGGGGAGCCGATATCGGTGATGAGTTGGAGGTCGGGGAAGTGGGCCAAGTCCCGGCGCGTTTGTTGCAGTTGGGGCGCGGCGCGGTGGAAGAGGTCATCGTGGGTTTCCTGACAACGTCGGTTCCAGCAGGGCAGAGGTTCCTGGCGTTGATTGATGATGCGGTGGATTTCACGTTCCACCAAAACAACCCAGTCGGGCCAGATTCGGGCCTGACGCTGGATCAGCTCGTCGTGGAGAGATTCCCAGTCGCGGCCTGTGTTGATGATCCAGACCACGCGGCGTCGGCGGCGTTCGTTTTCGAGCCAGTCGAAGAACTCGGGAGCGAGGGGTGGGGGCAGGCTGTGGTCGAGGAGGGTGCCGTCAAAGTCGGTGCTGAGGAGCAGGGCGGGCAGGGGGGTTGGGGAGGAAGGTTTGGACATGGGAGAAGATTTCGGGTCAGGGGAGTTTGGTCTGGGAGAGTTTCAGGATTTCGGCAAATTCCGCAGGGGAGACGGGCATGACCGAGAGGCGGGATTGACGGACGAGAGCCATGGTGGCGAGGCGGGGGTGGTTTTTGATGAGGGAAAGGGGGACGGGTTGGGTGAGGGTTTGGAGGACTTGAAGATCAACGACGGACCAGTCGCCCTCGCTGGCGGTGGGGTCGGGATAGGCCGGGCGGGCGACGCGGCAAAGTCCCTGGATGGCAGGTTCGACCACGCTGCGGTAGAAGAGAACGAGGTCGCCTTTTTTCATGGCGCGGAGGTTGTTGCGGGCCTGGAAGTTGCGGACGCCGTCCCAAAGGGTGGTTTTGTCGTGGAGGAAGGTTTCCCAAGAGTATTTTTCGGGTTCCTGTTTGACCAGCCAGTGGTTGGGATTGGGCATGGGGGAAAGGTAGGCCAAGAAAGGGGAGTTTAAAGTTTTTAGTTTTCGAAAGGAGGATGAACCGCAAAGACGCGAAGGGCGCGAAGAATATCAAGGGGTGAATTTCTGACTTCTGAGTGGTGGAAGGAGGGGACTTGGGACTGGGGGTTTAAAAAATGATTCTTTGTCCTTGCGTCGAGGGGTGGTTTGTCTAGTTTCGTGAGTCTATGTCACAGCATAAAAGCCTTCGCGGCTCGAGCAAGATTGTCATCAAGCGGAATGTTTTGCAGCGTTATGAACGTGTGGAACTTCTGAAAAAGCGTGGTCTCTGGAAAGAGGGGACTTCCCGCGTGCACAATTTGCCCAAGACGCGCCCTGAAGAATAAGAGCCTGTTTCCGCCCGGTTTTGGTTTGGGGAGAGAATCCTTCCCGGGTCGGGTTTGCAGGAATTGGTTTGCCTTTGGAATGACCTGCCCGAACAAGGCAGGTCTTTTCTTTGTCCCGGACTTGTGTTCATACTGAATGTTACCATGAGATTGAATCGTTATTTGGCGTCTGCGGGTCTGGGTTCACGGCGTTCCTGTGAGGAGTTGATCCAAAGCGGACGGGTTTTGGTCAACGGCAAGCCGGTGAGTCTGGCCACGGTGGTGACTCCGAGCGATCATGTGACGGTGGACGGTCAGGGGAAGAAGCCGGACAAACCTTACACTCTGGCGATGTTCAAGCCGGAGGGGGTTTTGTGTTCGCGAGATGCCCAGGGGCGACGCAAGACGGTGTTTGATTTGTTGCCGGAGGATGCACCGAGATTGTTTTACGTGGGCAGGTTGGACATGGACAGTGAGGGGCTGTTGATTTTGACCAATCGCGGGGAGTTGGCCCAGCAGTTGACGCATCCGAGTTACAAGCTGCCCAAGACCTATCATGTGGAGTTGGACCGGGATTTTGACTTTGCCCTGGTGCCGCGTTTTTTGAAGGGATTTTTGATCGAGCCCGGTTATGCCAAGGCGGAGGGGCTTTATAAATTGAGTCACAACCGGGTCAAGGTGGTGTTGACCCAGGGATTGAAGCGGCAGATTCGCCTGATGTTTTTGAAGTTTGGGTATCGGGTCAAATTTTTGCGACGTCTGCAAATTGGCGAACTGACGCTGGGGAACATGCGGGCGGGGGAGTGGCGATTTTTGGATGATTATGAAGTGGATCATCTTTTGCTGGGGCCGAGTCGAAAAGAGGCCAAGGGTGAGGGCGGAGCGGAGGATCTGGAACGGGTGTCATGGGAGAAAGCTCCGAGCCGACCACCGCGCCGGGTTTACACGAAGGAAGGTCATGCCCCGCCGGAGAAGCGGAGCGAGCCGGTGAAGGCTCCGGTCAAAGCGACTTCGGTTCCGCGACGTCCGAACTATCGTGACATCAAGAAAAAGCGTGTGGCTGCGGGCAGGGTGTATCGTGAACAATCCCTGGATAAGCCGGCTGGCTCCAAGGGTGGGTTCAAATCGGCAGGACCCCGGCGCAGGATTTCGCAGGCCCGTTTTCCCAAGACGGCGCCGTGGGAAAAAAAGGAATCCCCGCGTGGACGGGAGGCAGCTGTGGAAGGAAGGAAGCCGAGAGCAGGGGGGGCGGGCAGACCGGTTCGGGCGACGCGATTGGTTCGACGCCCAGGGCCCAAGGGCGGAAAAAGATCCTGATCGGCTGGAGTGGCTAGGGGGTTGGCTGTGAGAGAGTGGTTTATTTAACCACCACGATTTCCATTTTATCGCGGTCATTGGTGCCGAGTCCGGAACGGGCGGCTTGGGCGACGTGGTTGGCATCTTTCCCGATGGCGACCACTTTCCGTTCGCGACGCCAGGATTCGATGCGTTCGAGGGCCAGGGTGTCGATGGCGACGGGATCGCGGCTGAGAATGAGGATGCCGGGGGATTGCGTGTAGTTAGGGACGAACTCGGGACCGCCTGCGAATTGGGCGATGAGGCCGTCCATGATGTGCAGCACGGTTTTGTCGCGAATGACAGGGTCGGCCACGATTTCGGTCAAGGCGAGGCCGCTGTGTTCGGCGGGGGTTTGAAAGCGGCGTTGGTTGTCCACGGAGGCGAGGGCAAGGGAGGCGATACAGCCATTGAGTCCGACCCGTTGATGGTCGCTCATGACGGGGATGTTGATGAGTTTGGTGATTTTTTGGGTGAGGATGGTGGTGTAGTAGGAGCGGTTGCTGATTTGTTTGGGGCTTTCCTTTTTCTGACCGTCCTTATCCTGAACTGACTCGGAATTGGAGTTGAGAAGTTGGTCCATGGGGAGCAAGGGCGCGTTTTTACCGACGAAGTCGAGGTCACCCCAAATGAGTTGGCCGACGACTTCATTGAAGTAGGTTTTTTGGGGTCGAATCCGGCTCCAGGTTGAACGGAGAGGCATTGCCACTCGGTGCTGGGTTGCATGGGGATGTATCCGGCACTGATCATGGTATCGGCATGGCGATCCCAGACGATGATGTTGGAGGGTTGAACGCCCGCGCTTTGGAGGCCCTGGACGATGGTGTTGACCAGGATTTGGTGGGTGCTGAGAACGGCACCACCGCTGGTGTTGATTTTGATGCCGACGATGTCGTTAGGTGACACGAACTGGCTCCAAGCTTCCTTGAGGGAGCTGCGGCGGGTGAGGGCGAGCATGGATTTGTTGAAGGTTTCCGGAATGCGTTCGTTGACGACTTGGAAACGTCGGACGAGGTCGGGATTTTCGCTGACCACGACGCGGGACTTGGGCGGAGGGCTGGGGGTTTTGGGTTCGGCCTCCGTGCGGACCTCGGCGGCGGGGAGGGGCAGCAGCAGGAGGAGCAGTGGGAGGAGGCTGAGAGGGTTATCAATTTCATGGAGACAGGTTTCAGGATGCCATGAGTTAGGAGGGGGGCAAGGGGGATCATGGAAGAATCAGGGTAAAGTCAGCCCTGAGTAAAGGACGGGGGATTTTAGTCGGAGCTTGCTGCGCGCAAGGGATCCAGTCTTGGCAATTCTTTGATTTATCCCCTTAATCGGTGCATGGACCTTTCTTCAAGATCTGCCGGGCGACTGCTGTTGGTGTTGACGGTATTGCCCGTTTTGCCCCAGGTCATCGGAAGTATTTTTAATATTTGGTATAATACCCAAATTATTATTCCTGCACTGCCCACGCAGGGCTTGCATGAAAGGTTTCATGACACGGTGGTGGTTTATAATGTGGTGATTTATCCATTGGTGGCCGGGTTATGGATTTTTTTGGTTTTTTCCATGCGGAAATCTTTGCAGCGTTTGATGGAAGGCCGGGCGGTGGAAGAGTCGGCGTTGATACGCTTGCGTCGCAGGGCCATTCATCTTCCCTGGTTGGGGTCTGCTTTGGCCGGTCTGGGCTGGTTTTTGTGTATTCCAGTTTTTCTGGGATCCCTGTTCCAGACCGGGGAGATTCTTTCCCCTTCGCTTAGTTTTCACCTGATCATTTCTTTTTTTGTCTCCGCGGTGATTGCCCTGACGCACAGTTTTTTTCTGATTGAGTTGGGGAGTCATCGGCTGCTTTTCCCCATCGTTTTCGCCCAAGCCAGGGCGGATCAGACTCCGGGAGCGCATGCTTTGAATTTGCGTGGACGGGGTTTGCTGTGGATTCTTTCAGCGGGGGCCTGTCCCATCGGTTCGCTGCTATTGTTGATTTTTGCCCCAGTGTTCAGCACACGGACACCTCCGGGTTGGCTTTGTTTATTGGGTTGGTGGGAATCGCCTTTGGTCTGTGTTCCGGGTTGATGATCAATCGTCTGGTGGCGGAACCAGTGGATGCCCTGGCTAAGGCCGCCCGCGCGGTGGCGGCGGGACGCTTGAATCAGGAAATCCGGGCTTATCGCGCGGACGAGTTTGGATTATTGATCAATGAGTTCAATGACATGGTGGCGGGTCTGAGGCAGAAGGCGCGTTTGCGGGAGACCCTGGGCTTGCACGTGGGAGAAAAGGTGGCTGGGCGCATCATGGAACGGGACCCTGGTTTGAGTGGGGTGGAGGAGGAGATTACGGTGATGTTTGTGGATATTCGGGGCTTCACCGAGCGGACACGGGACCTGGATCCGGCGCATACGGTGCAAATGCTGAATCTTTTTTTGACCCACATGGTGGAGGTGGTGGAGACCCGCTTTGGCGGGATGGTCAACAAGTTTTTGGGAGATGGCTTTATGGCGATTTTTGGAATTGATCAAAGTCAGGGCAGTGAGGGTTGGGTTGCGCTGCAGGCGGCGCTGGAGATGGAAAGAAGACTTCAACGGGTCAATGCGGAGTTAGAGGAATTGGGGCAGGCGCCACTCAGCATCGGGATGGGCTTGCACAGTGGTCGGGCGGTGGTGGGAAGCATCGGGTCGCCCCAACGGTTGGAGTTCACGGCGATTGGAGCGACGGTGAATCTGGCATCGCGGATCGAGGGGCTGACCAAGTCTTTGGGTGAAGTGATTCTGTTTACGGAGGAGGTCCGGGCGCAGTTGCCTGCGGATTTTCCTTGTCGTGTGTTAGCGGCACAAACGGTCAAAGGGGTGGCACAGCCCGTGCCGGTTTTCGCACCGATGAGGGATTGAAGGTTGAGGGGTGGGGTTAGGGATGAGTGGCTAGGGACACTTCGCCGGTCTCAGAGTCGGAGTCAGATTTGGAGTCCGGGCTGGGGTTGGGTTGGGATTGATTTTTTTCGGAGGCGATGAACATGTAAACGGAGGGGATGACGAAGAGGGTGAAGAAGGTTCCGATGGCCATACCGGTGACGAGGATGATGCCGATGTTGTTGCGGGCGGCAGCGCCGGCACCGGTGACGAAGATGAGGGGGGCATGACCGACGACGGTGGCGACACTGGTCATGAGGATGGGGCGGAGCCGGGTGGCGGAGGCTTCGAGGACGGCTTGGCGTTTGCTCATGCCACGGTGCATGAGATCATTGGCGAATTCGACGATGAGGATGCCGTTTTTGGCCACGAGACCGACGAGGGTGATGAGACCGACCTGGGTGTAGATGTTGAGGGTGGTGCCGCGAAGTCCGAGGAAGGGGACGAGGACGGCGCTGGCCAGGGGCGAGGGGCATGGAGCCGAGCAAGACGATGAGGGGGTCGCGGAAGCTTTCGAATTGTGCGGCCAGAACCAGGTAGATGAGAAGGATGGCGAGGACGAGGCTGGGGATGAAGGCGTTGCCTTCCTTGCGCAACTGGCGGGACTCGCCGGAGTAGTCGATGCTGAAATCGGAGGGCATGATTTTTTTGGCTTCGGTTTCGAGAAAGGTCAGGGCGCTGTCGAGGGAGGTGGGTGGTGTGAGCACTCCCTGGATTTTGGCTGAGTTCAATTGTTGGAAGCGGTTGAGCTGGCGGGGTTCGACGGTGGTCTTGAGGCTGGCGAAGGTGGAGAGGGGCATCTGTTGCCCCGCTGGGTCCGGTGACGTAGATGTTCTGCAACTGTTCCGCATTGAGACGGTCGCGACGTTCGATTTGGGGAATGACCTTGTAGCTGCGTCCTTCGATGCTGAAGCGGTTGATGTAATTTCCACCGAGGAGGGTGCCGAGGTTGTTGCTGACTTGTTGGAGGTTGAGGCCGAGCGAGGCGATTTTGTCACGGTCCAAGACGATTTCAGTCTGCGGTAGGTCGTATTTGAGATCGCTGTCGGCGTAGATAAAGAGGCCGCTCTCGAAAGCTTTTTGGACGAGTTGATTGGAGACTTCGTAAATTTTACGGGGCTCGGCGGTGGATTTGAGGACGAATTCCACGGCGAAATCGGAGCCGCCGGGAAGGGGCGGGGGTGTGATGGGGATGATGCGAAGTCCGGCGACGGAGGAGAACTTACCGAAGGCTTCGCCCTGCATTTCCATGACGGTGCGTTCGCGTTGACCCCAGGGTTTGGTGACCATACCGGAGAAGCCGCCGCTGGGGTTGATGAGTTCGAAGGTGAGGTCGGACTCGGGGAAGGAGGAGAAAATGTCATTCACCTTTTTGGCGAAGAGGTTGGTTTGGTCGAGGGTGGCGTCAGGCTGGGCCTGGATGATGCTGAAGAGAACGCCTTGATCCTCCATGGGAGCGAGTTCTTTTTGGGAAAACATCCAGAAGGGAAAGACGAGGAGGGAGAGGATGAAGGAGGAGGCCACCACGACGGGCCAGACGCCGAGGAGGACGGAGAGAATTTTTCGATAGGAACCGCGGAGTCGGTCGAAGAAGCGGTTGAGGAGGGCCTGGAATCCTTTGGTGTGGGCACCGTCCGGGATGAGGCGGGAGGACATCATGGGGGAAAGGGTGAGAGCGACGACGCCGGAGATGATGACGGCACCGGCGAGGGTGAAGGCGAATTCGCGGAAGAGAGTTCCGGTGAGGCCGCCCTGGAGTCCGATGGGGGCATAGACGGCGGCCAGGGTGATGGTCATGGAGATGGTGGGGTTGACCAGTTCGCGTGCTCCTTTGATAGCGGCCTCGAAGGGAGGGAGACCTTCCTGGACGTGGCGTTCCACATTTTCGAGCATGACGATGGCGTCGTCCACCACGAGGCCGACGGCGAGAACGATGGCCAGGAGGGTGAGAAGATTGATGGTGAATCCAAAGGCGAGCATGAGGGCGCAGGCTCCGACGAGGGAAAGGGGAATGGCCACGATGGGAACAATGACGGTGCGGAGTGAGCCGATGAAGAGGTAGATGACGACGATGACGATGAGAACGGTTTCGACTAGGGTGACGATGACGTCGTGGATGGCGTCGCTAATGTATTTGGTGGAGTCGTAGGAGATGTTCGCCTGAATGCCGGGAGGGAGGCGGGCCTCGATGTCGGGGAAAACCTTGCGAACGTCTTTGATGACATCGAGAGAGTTGGCGTTGGGAAGAACATAGATGGCCATGAAGGTGGCTTTTTTCCGCTGAAGCGGACGGAGTCTTCGTAGGTTTCGGCACCGAGAACGACATCGGCGACATCGCGCAGACGGATGAGGGTGCCGTTGACTTCGCGCACGACGAGGTTGTCGAATTCCTCCTTGCTGGTGAGGTCGGTATTAGCGGTGAGGTTGACCTGAATCATGGAACCCTTGGTGTTGCCGATGGCGGAGAGGCTATTGTTGTTAGCAAGGGCTTGGCGGACCTGTTCCGGGTTGAGGTTGTAGGCGCTGAGTTTGTCGGGTTTGAGCCAGATACGCATGGCGAAGGTGCGTCCTCCGAGAATGTCGGCGCGTTGGACACCGGGCACGGCGCTGAGGGTGGGTTGGACGAACGCGGAGAAGGTAGTCGGTGATTTGATTCTCGGCCAGGGTCTCGGAGTAGAAGCTGAGATACATGGCGGCGAAACGGGTATCGGTGTTTTCCACGTTGATGATGGGGGACTCCGCCTCGACGGGGAGATCATTTCGGACTTGGGCGACCTTGGACTGGATTTGAGTGAGGGCGTCGTTGGTGTTGTAAGTTAAGACGAAGGCGGGCGGTGATGGTGCTGAGTCCCTGTTTGCTGGCGGATTCGATGTAGTCGATGCCATCGGCACTGGCGATGGCGCGTTCCAGAGGAGTGGTGACGAAGCCGCGAACCAGGTCGGCGTTGGCCCCGATGTAGGCGGTGCTGACGACGACGGCGGCGCTGTCACTGCGGGGGTATTGCCGGACGTTGAGGGAGCGGATGGATTGGATCCCGATGAGCAGGATGAGCAGGTTCACGCTGATGGCGAGAACCGGGCGTTGGATAAAAATGTCAGTCCATTTCATGAGGGTGAGGCTTGGAAAAGCTGGCTCAGGTGTTAGGCGGTTTAGGTTGAGCCTGGTTGGGTGGGGTGATCTCATTGTTGATCACCACGGGGGCGGAAGGGGACAGTTTAAAGAGTCCGGAGCTGGCGACTTCCTCGCCGGGCTTCAAACCTTCGAGGATGGCGATTTGATCTCCACGGGTGGGGCCTAGCTTGACCACGGCCTGGCGGACGCCGAGGAATTCCTGGCCCTGGGGATTTTTCATGGTCTCGATGATATAAACGGAATCCCCGTAAGGTGCGCGGTTGACGCAGGTGTTGGGGATGGTGACGTAGTTTTGGGGTTCGGCGACGGTGATGCGGGCCACGCCATACATGCCAGTGCGCAGAGTTTCCGAGGTGTTAGGCAAGGTGGCCTGGACTTGGACGGTGCGGGAGGCGGTGTCGATGATGGGGTTGATGGCGGTGATTTTTCCGGTGAAATCCTGGCCGGGGAAGGCATCGACACGGACGCTCACAGCCTGGCCAGTGCGGAGGGCTCCCAGAGCGGCCTGGGGGAGGGCGAAATCGACATAGATAGGATCGAGGGTTTGAAGAGTCACGATGGGGTCGCCGGGGTTGAGAAATTGGCCGAGTTGGACACGGCGGAGGCCAAGGCTGCCGGAGAAGGGGGCGCGGATGGTTTTGCGGTCAATGATGGCCTTGATGCTTTCCACCTCAGCACTGCTTTGCTGAACCTGGGATTCGGCGTCGTCGATTTCGCGGTCGGCGAGGGCACCGGTGCCTTTGAGTTTTTGGATTCGGTTGAGGTTGGTCAGGGCCAGTTCGGCTTTGGCCGCGGCGACTTTGAGGTTGGCTTCCTCGACATTGACGTCGAGTTGAACGAGAACATCCGAGGCTTTGGCCTTTTCACCGGACTCAAAGCGGATGGCGACGACCTTGCCCGCTTCTTCCGCGGAGACCGTAACGCCCTGGACGGGGGAGAAGGAGGCGGTGGCTTCAAGGGTTTGTTCCCAGGGGAGAATTTCCGCCTTGATGGAAGTGACGGCGGTGGGGGGCAGGGCGAAGTTGGCGTTTTGAGCGATGGCGGCCTGAATTTGAGAATATTTATAATAACCCAAACCTCCGATCACAAGGGCAAGAGTGAGGGTGGCGATGAGGATGGCTTTGTACATGGGAATGAAGGTTGAGGTTTAGTTTACAGAATTGGGAGTGGCAGGACCGGACCAGCCGCCGCCGATGGCTTTGATAAGGAGGATGGTGGAAATCATGCGTTCACGATCCACCCGCACGACGGCCAATTCATTATCCAGGCGGGTGCGTTCGGCATCGATGACATCGAGATAATCAACCACGCCATTTCTGTAACGGGCGATGGAGATGTCTGCGGATTTGCGGGCGGAGGTAACGGCCTCACGCTGGGCTTCGGCCTGTTCGGAGAGAAAACGCAGGGCGGCGAGGGCGTCGTCGGTTTCCTGAAAGGCGACGAGGATGGTCTGGCGGTAGGTGGCCACGGCTTCCTCGTAGGCGGCGCGGGTTTGTTTGAGGTCGGCATTGAGGCGGCCTCCGGAAAAAATGGGGAGGTTGATGCTGGGTCCGAAACTCCAAATGCGACTTTCCCATTCGAAGAGGTCGCGGAGTTCCGCGCTTTGAAAACCGCCTTGTGCGGTGAGGCGGATGCTGGGGAAGAAGGCGGCGTAGGCGACCCCGATTTCCGCGTTGCGGGCGGCCAGGATGCGTTCGGCTTCCGCCACGTCGGGACGGCGTTCGAGCAGTTCGGAGGGAAGACCTGGGCTGACCTGCGGTGGGTCGATGGAGACGAGGGCGGGAGGGAGATCGAATTGAGAAGGAGCGCGGCCTGAGAGCACGGCTAGAGCGTTTTGCAGGACGGCGCGGCGGCGTTTGGCATCGGCCAATTCAGCCTTGGCGGAGGCGAGCACGGTTTTGGTGCTGGTGACATCCAGTTCATTGGTGTAACCCGCATCGAAGCGGGCCTGGAAGAGGGCGACGCTGTCCTGACGGAGTTGGACGGCCTGTTCCAGGAGATTGATTTCACGATCCACGGCGCGGATTTGGTAGTAGGTGGAGGCGATGTTGGATTGGAGGGTGAAGAGGACGTTTTGATAGGCGGCGGTTTGGGCGAGCATTTGGTTGCGGGCCGCTTCGAAGCCCCGACGGACCTTGCCCCAGAGATCGATTTCATAACTCAAATCGAAAGGGATGGACATGTCGTTGGCCGTGGTGGAGCTGTTAGGGAAGCCTCCCCGTGAGGCGGTGTTGCCGGAGGTGCGGTAACGCTGCCAGGCGGGGGAGGTGGAAAGCTGGGGGAAGAAATCCGCCTGAGAGACCCGGGCCTGAGCGCGGGATTGGTCGATGCGGGCGAGGGCGGCCTTGAGGTCCTGGTTGCCCAAGGCGGCATCCGCCTGAAGCTGATTCAGCGCGGGGTCATTGAATTTTTCCCACCAAGGACCCTTGGGTTCGGCGTCCCTGGGTTCGGCTTTTTTCCAACGCCAATCGGGCGGCGTGTCCACGGTGGGACGCTCATAATTCGGGCCCATGGCGCAGGCGGCCAAGAGGCAGGGGAGAAGAAGCATGAGGAAGTGAGTAAAAGGGGGCCGCATAAATCAGTGGTGGTTGGAGTGGGCGGCCAAGAGACCTGCGGAAGCGTAGGAAATGAGGCGTTGGAGGGTGGCTTCGAAATCCATGCGGCAGAGGCCGGAGGAGAGGAGGCTGAGATCCTTGTGGTGACAGGAGCTGTGAATCATGGCACCGACGGTGAAGTGGATACGCCAGTAGATTTCTTCCTCTGGAACCTGGGGCAAGCTTTGTTTGAGTTGGCTCATGAAGCGACCCACGATGGGAAGCCATTCCCGTTCGATGATTTTCTCAATAAAATTACCTTCCTCCGAGAGGGAGCGTTCGAGCAGGCGGAATGTTTTTTCGCGCGCCGGGTCGAAGCTGACTTCGAGGCAGGGGCGCAGGAGGGCGTTGAGGATGTTAGGGAGGGGGACGGTTTGAGGTTCGATTTTTTTTAATTTCGAGATCGAGCAGGTGGAGACGTTGCTCGTTGAGGGGACGGATGGCGCGGGCCAGAACTTCGACGATCAAGTTGTCTTTGGAGCCGAAGTGATAATTGACAGAGGCCAGATTGACTCCGGCGACGGAGGTAATGGCACGTAGGGAGGTGGCTTCGAATCCATTTTCGGCAAACAAAGACTCGGCAGAGTCGAGGATTCTCTGCCGGGTGTCATGGCTGGCATGGACTTCGTGAGAAGAAACAATGTTCATAATACGCGCGTTCATACATACGTTTGAATCAGCTCATGTCAAAAAATATTTTATGGGATTAACTAAAAAATACATAAGTGATTGTTTATGAAAGACATGGGGAATTAAATTTTTTATTATAGAACCTGAAGCGGAGGGGTGGGATTCCAGGATTGTGCTGGAATATCGTTCCCGAGGGGTTCTACGGAAGTGAGCTTAAATCGATTGAAGCTCGTAGAGGAGGCAACTGGTGAGGAAGAGGGTGGCGGTCTCAGTGCGGAGGATGTTGGGACCCAGGCTGACGGGCAGGTAACCCGCACTGCGGGCTTGCCCGATTTCGGCGGGGGTGAAGTCGCCTTCCGGGCCGACGAGGTAGATGACTTCGCTGAGGGAGGGGTTGGCGAGGCGGGCTTCCTGGAGAGTTTGGCGGAGGGGCTTGGCCTCGGGTTGAAGGGAGGCGATGAGTTTGAGCGCGGGGGATTTGCGATAGTTTTCCAAAAAGTCGCCCAACTTCAGCACAGGTTCGACCTGGGGCAGGACATTTTGGCCGCACTGCTTGCAGGCTTCCATGACAATTTGTTGCCACTTTTGTTGTTTGGAATCGCCCCGTTCCTCGTCGAGTTGAACCACACTGCGATCGGAAAGGATAGGGGCCACGCGGTGGACGCCGAGTTCGGTGGATTTTTGTAGAATAAGGTCCATGGCTTTACCCTTGGGCAGGGCCTGACCGAGGGTGAGACGGAAGGGGCGGCTGGGGGCGCGATGGCGGGTGAGGATCTTGAAGCTGAGAGCGTTGCGTTCGGTGGTGGAGACCAAGGCCTTGCTTCGGTGCCTTGGCCGTCGAAGAGGCTGATGTGATCGCCTTGTTTCAGGCGCAGGACCTGGAGGGCGTGGTGGGATTCCTCCGGGCTGAGGGTGGGTTCATCAAGGTTGGGGCAGAAGAATCGTGGGAGGGCCATGGGTGGAGAGTGATGGAGGGTGGATCAGATCAATTGAAAAATGCCTTGGCTTTTTCGAAGAAGGATTGCGATTCAGGATGGGTATCGTCGTTACACAAATCAGCGAACTCCTGAAGCTTCTTTTTTTGTTCGGCATTGAGGTGGGTGGGGACCTCGACCACGACGCGGATATTAAGATCTCCTGGTTGGGCACCGCGGAGGTCGGGCACGCCTTTGCCGCGAAGGCGGAAGAGCTTACCGCTTTGAGTTCCAGCGGGGACTTTGATCAGGGCTTTACCTCGAGGGTGGGGACGCTGACATCCCCGCCCAGGGCGGCTTTGGCGAAGCTGATGGGAACTTCACAATAAAGGTCGGCCTCTTCGCGGACGAAGATGGGGTGTTCTTTGACATGGACGACGATGTAGAGATCGCCGGGAGGGCCGCCGCGGCTGCCGGCTTCTCCTTGGCCGGAGGAGCGGAGGCGTGAGCCGGAATCGACTCCGGCAGGGATGCGGATTTTGATTTTGGAGGTTTTTTCGACGCGACCTTCACCGTGGCATTTGGTGCAGGGTTTTTCGATGATGCTGCCTGTGCCCCGGCAGGTGGGGCAGGTTTGCGCCATGGAGAAGAAGCCCCGGGAGACGGCGACCTGGCCCGCGCCGCGGCAGGTGCCGCAGGTGCTGACTTTGGAGCCGGCCTGGGCACCGCTGCCCTGGCAGGAGTCGCATTCTTCAAATTTACGGATGGAGATTTCTTTTTCGCAACCGCGGACGGCTTCTTCCAGGGTGACTTCGAGATCGTAGCGGAGATCGGAGCCGCGACCTTGGCGGGAGGAGCCGCCCTGGGATCCGAAGGCTTGTTCAAAGATGTCTCCGAAGACGCCGGAGCCACCACCGGAGCCGAAGACTTCCCGGAAGACATCAAAGGGATCGTGGAAACCGCCACCAGCCGGGCCGGCGCCGGCACCACCTTGTTTGAAAGCGGCGTGACCGTAGCGGTCGTAGGCGGCGCGTTTGTCGGGGTCGCTGATAATTTCGTAAGCGTGTCCGAGTTCTTTGAATTTTTCCTCGGCTTCCTTATCTCCGGGGTTTTTGTCGGGATGAAATTTGATGGCCAGCTTGCGGTAGGCTTTTTTGATTTCTTCCGGAGATGCGGTTTTGGAGATGCCGAGAACCTCGTAACAATCCCGTGGTGTGCTGCGTGAACTCATGGTGCGGTGGAGGTGGGAGGGGATTGGGATCAGGAGGCGGCGGTTTCGGTCGAATCGGTGGGAGCCTGGGCCACGACGACGATGGCGGGGCGGAGCAGGCGATCACGAAGTTTATAACCTTTGCGACGCTGGCTGAGGATGCTGCCTTCCGGGAGGTCGGCGTGGACTTCCTGGGAAACGGCTTCGTGTAGGTTGGGGTCGAAGAGTTGGCCGGTGGCGTTGATTTCCCGCACGCCGCAATCTTCGAGGAAGCGGCTGATTTGGGATTTGACCATGGACATGCCCTGGGTGATGGCTTTGGCGTCGGTGGCAGTTTCTGCGGCGAGGAGGCCGAGTTCAAAGTTGTCGATAACGGGCAGGAGTTGCTCCAGCAAAGCTTCGTTGGCGTAACGGATGGCGTCTTCTTTTTCTTTGGAGATGCGTTTGCGGTAGTTGTCGAAGTCTGCCTGGAGGCGGAGCAGTTTTTCCTGTAATTGCTGGATGAGCTGTGCGGGATCGGGCTGGGGGGCGGGAGCCTCGGGGGTGCCGGGGTTTGGCTCGGTGTTGATGTTGGGGCCGGTTTCCGCTGCGGGTTCGATTGTCTCGTCGGTGGGATGAGGTGTTGCGTCGTTTGTCTTCATGTTCTCTTTAACGTGACCAAAGTAATATCATCATTTTGCGCTTCTTCTCCCCGGAAACGGGAGACGCGCTCCACCAGATTCTGGATGAGATACGCGGCTCCGCCGGGAGAACCGGTTTTGAGCGCGAGTTTGATTTGTTCCTTACCGAACTCCTGTCCGTCGGCATCGACGGCTTCGTTGACCCCGTCCGTGTAGAGGAGGACGGTATCATCTGGTAGGAGCGGAACGATCAAATCGGTGATGACCGTATCGAAGACTTCACCGCTGTCAATGCCCAGGGCGATGCCGGGGGACTGGAGACTGCGGATGCTGGAGTCGGCGGAGTGGAAGAGGAGAGGGGCGTCGTGGCCGGCTTTGGCCAGGGTGAGGGTGTGGTTTTTATAGTCGAGGATGGGCGTAGGACATTGGTGATGAACATGTCTTCCCGGATGTCGGGGTAGAGGGTGCGGTTGACCTGGCGGAGGACTTCGGCAGCGGAGCTGCGGTTGTGGGCGGCATGGCTGAGGACGGTGCGGCACATGGCCATGACGAGGGAGGCGGGGACGCCCTTACCTGAGACGTCGGCGATGGCGAGGCCGAGGCGGTGTTCGTCCACGGGAATGAAATCATAGTAGTCGCCACTGACGTGTTGGGCGGGGAGATTCATGGCGGCGATTTCGTAGCCGTCCACGCTGGGGCACTTTTCCGGGAGGAGGATGCGCTGGATTTCGCGGGTGGTGTCCAGGTCGCGGTCGAGACGTTGTTTTCCGCGAGTTGATTGAAGACGCGGGCGTTGTGGAGGGAGAAGGAAGCTTGGTAGGCGATGGAGCGGACGATTTCCAAGTCGTCCGGGTTGAAACTGGCGCCGGAGCGGTTGTTGCTGAGGGCGAGGATGCCGAGTTTTTCCGAACGGTAACGCAGGGGCACGGCCAGGAAGCTGCCGACCTGGAGGGCGGGTTCGTGGAAGTTGGGGAAGCGGGGGTCGGAGTGGGCCTGGGGGAGGAGGAGGCCGTCCTCTGTGTTGAGGGTTTGGGCCAGGATGTTATCCGAGGGGTAGGGGATGGGTTCGCTGCGGAGGACGGTTTCGAGGTATTCCTCGCGGGTGGCGATTTTGCTTTCGGCCTCGATAGGGAGGGAGACAGGAGGGGGGAAGAGGCCGATGACGGAGGAGACTTCCAGTTGGGTTTGGTTGGGGTTGAGCAGATAAACGATGGCACCGCGGGCACCGGTGACGCGGAGGGTGGAGGAGAGAATAATATGGAGGAGCTGGTTTTGATCAATTTCTTCGGAAAAAGCCTCACCGAGATCGTGCAGGAGATCAAAAACGACCTTTTTTTCCTCCTGCAATTTGGTGAATTGAAGTTTTTGGGCGTCGTTTTCCTTTTTGGACAGGAAGAGTTGCCAGGCGAGATAGGCCACCAACGCAATCAAGACCGTGGTGATGAAGAGCATCATGGAAGCGGGGAGCGTGGGGAAGCTGCCGGGGGTCAGGAGCCTTTTTCGGCCTGATTAAGTTTGTCTTTAAGAAAGGTCATGACGTCCTGGAATTTGGCGGCGTTGGCCGGGTTGACGTCGATCAGAGTCTGGTGGGCGTCGAGCATGGTTTGGGCGGTTTCGAGTTTATCGGCGGGACCGTTGCTGGTATCGACGGGGGTAAAATCCGCGTTGGAGAGGCTGGGGCTGGAAGCTTCCAGGGGGAGAATGCGGTCAATGCCGAGGGTTTGCAGGAGTTCAAAGTTGCGGGAGTTGATATTGACGACGCGGGGCAGGGAGAGCTTTTCGCGGCGTCGTTCACTGGCCAGTCCGGCCAGGACACCCATGAAGGTGCTGTCCATGTGGATGCATTCCTGCAAGTCCACGGTGAAGTCGTGAATTCCGGCCATGCTGGCCTTTTCCACGTATTTCTTAAGGTGGCGTGCGTTTTTAAACGAACCCTTACCGACGACACGGACTATCCCCTGTTGCCCTTCCCTGTCGAACCAGGATTGCTGAATCTTCCACAAGGTCACTATAAAAAAGGATTCAGGCAAGTCAATGAGATCGCCTTGAAAGTGACGCAGGCGATTGTGATGAAAAGGGGTGGTGGAGAGCTCAGTCGAGGATACGGACGCCTTGATTATCGGGCGCCAGGACGTGGATGATTTCGAGTTCCGGCCCGAAAAAGTCGGTCCAGGCGGAGACGAGAGGCTCGGGGTTGTCCTGACAAATGGCCATGAGGGTGGAGCCGGAACCGCTGATGAAGGAGCCCAGAGCGCCGTTCTTTTCAGCCAGGGCAAAGGCTTCGAGGCAAGCGGGGATGAGTTGGGCTCGGTAAGGCTGGTGGAGGCGGTCTCCGAAGCTGCCTTTGAGGAGGGAGTAGTTCCGGGTGGCGAAGGCGGCGACCAGTTGGGAAGAGTTTTGGAGATTGAGGATGGCGTCGGCCAAGGGAATCTGAGCCGGAAGGACGCTGCGGGCTTTTTTGGTTTCCACCTCGAATTTGGGCACACAGGCGACAAAAAGCAGCCGGGGATCGACCTCGGTGCGGAACCAACGGTCTGCGGCGCAGGCAGCGAAGCCGCCGAGGGCGGCGGGCACGGCGTTGTCGGGATGACCTTCCAGGGTGATGACCAGGCGGAGGATGTCCTCTGGGCTGAGGGGATTTTGGTGGAGGTGATTGAGTCCGCTGAGCAGGCCGAGGCGCACGGTGACGCTGCTGCCCAGGCCACGGGAGCGGGGGACGGAGCCTGAGATGGAAACATGGAAGGCCTGGGGAGGCAGGCCGGTTTTGAGGTAAAAGTGGGATGCGGCCTCCTCCATGAAGGCGTCCGGCCAGGATTCTGCGCCGGGGCGGAGTGTGATGCGGTTGTAGAGTTGGAGAGCCAAGCCCAGAACATCGAAGCCGGGGCCGAGGTTGGCGGTGGTGGCGGGGACTTGAACGGTGACGGAGTTCACGGGAATGAGAGTAGAGCCGGGGGCGGGGTTTTGACGAGTCCAGGTTTGACTTCAGTTTTCGAGGCGAAAGAAGCGATGGCTGGTGGTCCAGAGTTCGTTTTGGAGAGCGTCGGGGTCGGTTTGACGTTCACGGGCCAGGGCTTGGCCGACGAGGGCGACCTGGGCGGGCTCGCAGCGTTGACCCCGGTGAGGGACAGGAGCGAGGTAGGGGCAATCGGTTTCGATCATGAAACTCCCCGTGGTGGCAGAGGCGGCGGAAGCCCGAACCAAGGCGGCGTTTTTGAAGGTGAGGATGCCTGTGAAGGAAATGAGGTGGCCGAGGGCGCGGAGTTCCGCCGCCTGCTCAGGACTGCCGCCGAAGCAGTGGAAGACGGCCTGGAGTCGTCCAGTGTAGTGCCGGAGGATGGAGAGAGTGTCCTGCCAACTGTCGCGTTGATGAATGATGACATTGAGTTGTTGCCGGCAGGCCAGGTCGAGTTGTTCGCGGAAAAGTCGGGCTTGGAGGTCTTGAAGATTTTTCCAGCGTTGTTGGTGCTCGGCTTCCGTTTCGGATTCGTCGCGTGCTGGACGGTGATGATAATCCAAGCCGCATTCACCGATGGCAGCGACTTTGGGGTGAGGCAGGAGTTGAGCCAGAGCGGAGACGGCGTCGGGGGAAGCTTCGGCGGCGTCGCAGGGATGGAGGCCGATGGCGGCGTAAACCTGGGGATGGTTTCAGCGAGGTGGAGGGCGCGCCGGCTGGATTCGAGGGAGGTGCCGATGGTGATGATTTTGCGAACTCCCGCCTCTTCGGCCCGGGCCAGAACGGCGGGGAAGTCGTCGGCAAAGGCAGGAAAATCGAGGTGAGCGTGGGTGTCGATCCAACCGATCATGGGGAGGAAAGGCCTGAGCCGTGACTTCCCGCCTGGGTGCGTTGTTGGGACCAGGAGTAGAGGGAGACGAGGTGGGAGACTTGGCTGGGATCGGAGTGGGATAGGCCTTCGAGTCGCAGGAGGTAGAGGTCCAACATGGGAGCTTCCGCGTGGAGGGAGGCTTTGGCGGATTTCAAAAACTGGATGAGTTGGGCGAAGCGTTGGCCGTGTTCGGCGGACTGCATGTCGGTGCCTTGCAGTTCGAGAATCTGATTTTGGAGGGAGCGGTGGGTTTCCTCATGGTTCATTTCCTGGCGGTAATTAGCCTTGGGTGAGGAGTTGTTGAGGCGGGACTTGCCAAGTTTGATGAAATAAAAGGGCAGGACACAAAGGCCGCTTAAAATGAGGGCGATGACGAAGGCTGCGCCGTAGATGAGGGTGGGAGAGAACTCCGTGGGCATGAGAGTGAGATTGCCTGTAGTTGGGAGCGACATCAAGGAGCATTCATCAAGACGCATTCACTTTGCGCTTGGCAAAGTTTCGCTGGGACTTCTTAGTAATGGGTCATGAGCGAGAAAAAAAGTGTGCAAAGTGACCGGGCACCCAAAGCGGTGGGGCCTTACTCCCAAGCGGTGAGTTTTGGGGATTTGATTTTTACAGCCGGACAAATTCCCCTGGATCCGGCCACGGGGGAATTGATTGAGGGGGGGATTGAAGAGCAGACGCGGCGGGTTTTGTTGAATCTGCAGGCTTTGTTGGAAGCGGGGGGATCCAGTTTGGGGCAAGTGCTCAAGACCACGGTTTTCCTGACGGATTTGGGCAACTTTGCCGCGATGAACAAGGTTTACAGCGAGTTCCTGGGAGATTCCCTTCCCGCGCGTTCCACCATTCAGATTTCGGCTCTGCCCAAGGGGGCGATGGTGGAAATTGAAGCCGTGGCCGGGCGTCGCGTTGATGCCTGACTTCAAGCAGATACTCATGACTTCCGAACAACTTCTCCAAAAATTCAAAGACTGCGGTGCTCTGCTGGAGGGGCACTTCATCCTCCGCTCCGGTTTGCACAGCCGCCAGTTTTTTCAGTGTGCGCATCTACTGCAATATCCGGTGTTGGCCTCGGAAATCAGTGCGGCCTTGGCGGAAAAGCTGCGGCAACTCAAGGTGGAGGTGGACGTGATTGTTTCGCCCGCCATGGGAGGAATTTTGGTCGGGCATGATTTGGGGCGGCATTTGGAGAAGAAACATATTTTTGCGGAAAAACATGAGGGCCGACTGGTGATCCGGCGTTTCCCGGTGGAGCCCGGAATGAGATATTTGGTGGCGGAGGATGTGGTGACGACGGGCAGTGCGGTCCGGGAAACCTGTGCCCTGGTGGAAGCGGGGGGCGGCAAGGTGGAGGCGGTGGCCTGTTTGGTGGACCGCAGCGGGGAGAAGAAGCCGGAGTTTGGTGCCCCGTTCCTTTCCCTTTTGGAAATTCGAGTGGAAACTTTTTCTGCAGATCAGGTGCCGGAGGATTTGAAAAACATTCCTGCCTCCAAGCCCGGCAGCAAATGATTCAAGAGCGAGGCCGTCCCAGTAGTGCCGCCAGCGGGCCGGGTGCCTGATCCTTATAAAGACAGGCCACGAAGGTCAACTCCGCCGGGCCAGGATTGCGGATGGCCAGCATCTCCCCGTTTTTGGCCAGAAGGATGTCGCCGGGATGGAGCAAAGCGCGTTGGCCTTGATCGAGCACTTCGGCTTGACCGGAGAGGATGAGAAAAAATTCGGCGGTTTTGTCCTGAGTTTTGGGCCCCCAACTGGAGCCGGGAGGGAGGCGGTTGAAGGCCAGAGCCTGGAAAGGGCATCCATCCTGGGCGGAGAGGAGAAGGCGGGAGTGGGCCAGGCCGTGGCCTTGGCGAATGTTTTCCCCGGACTTTTCCGCAAGTTCATGCAGGCGACGGATCATCGGGCCGGGGTGTTTATTTTTTATCCGGGCTGTCGGTGGTGAAGGCGATGTTCCAGACCTTGGCCGATTTGCAGATATCGATCACGTTGATGATGTTTTGATAGGGGGTATTTTTATCACCCCGCAGAATGACGGCTTGATCGGGAAAATCGGCGGTGACTTTGGCCAGGATATCCTGAAGTTCCGGGCCGGAGAGCACACGGCGATTGACGATGATCTCACCCTTCTGGTTGACGTTGATGAGGATTTCCCCCGGCATACGGGTGGAGGTTTCCGCCTCGCGGGCAGTGGGCAGGCTGACGCTCAATTCGGCCTCATAACGGGCCACGTTCCAGGTGAGCAGAAAGAAGACGAGCAGGAACATGACGACATCAATGAAGGGGGCCAACTGCGAGGGGCAGCGGGGCGGAGTCGAGGTGTTTGTTGAGGCGCATGGGCGGGCGGGCTTATTTGCGGCCTTGGCCAGGGCGTCGTAGGTTTTGATCAACAACTCGGTCAGGGTGGATTCAAAATCACCGACCAAAGCAAACACGCGCGAACGGAAAAAGGCGTAGAAGAGCATGGCAACCAGACCGATGCCGAGTCCCATAGCGGTGGCGACCAGGGCCTGGGAAACGCCCCCGGCCAGCAGCATGGTGCGCATGGGGGCGGCGTCGCTGGCGAGGGTGCCGAAGGAGCGCAGGATACCGAAGACCGTGCCTAACAAGCCGACGAGAGGGGCCATGACGCCCATATCCATGAGGAGGATGTTTGGTTGATTCAAGCGGACGGTGGCGCGGTTACCTTCGACTTCGGCGATTTCCTTCAGGGCTTCCAAGGAGGTGCCGGGGTTGTCCCGGGCAAAGCCGAGCACTCTGGTCAGGACCCGGGCCACGGCGCAACGGTTGTCGGAAGATTGCTCGATCAGATCCTCGAGTTTGCGTTCTTTGAGCAGATGGGAGGCGCTTTCCAGGTAGTCGGGATCGATGATGTTGATCTTGCGCAGCCAAAAGAAATTGAAGACGACCAGAGCCAGGACGATGAGGGAGAGGAGAACCAGGGGAATGAGCACCCATTCGGCGGCCAAAACCATCTGCCAAAGATTGAGCGAGGAGGGGGTGTTGTCCGTGGTAGAACTTTGGGCGGGAGCGGTGAGGGGAAGAAGAAGGATCAGGAATCCGAACAGGAACCTGCGGGAGAGGCGGCTGGATCGTGGCATTCCTTATTCCTAGAGGCTCCCGGTGAATGTTCAAGGGGAACCTTGTCCTGCGTTCAAGGCTGCGGGGAGGATGGTTATTTGGGCAATGTGATGTCAACGAAGACCGGGTAGTGATCGCTGGCCAGGCCGGGTTCGTCACCGCCGAAGACTTCTTTGCGTTTGCTGGCACCCTTGGGCAGGATTTGTGCCTGGGGGATGGGGTCGCCCCAGCCGGAGGAAAACCAGATGTAGTCGAAGGTGCCGTCGGGGTAGGGTTCACCCTCGCGGGCGGGCAGGGTGATGATTTGGTCCCTGGGCTGGCTGCCGAAGGATTGGTAGAAGCCTAGGCGTTGAAGTTCCTTGAAGGTTTCTTCATCTTCAAATTCTTTGGCGAAGTAGTCCGTATTAAAATCGCCGCAGACCAGAATTTTATCGCGGTAAGGATCCAGTTTGAGGCGGTCCAGGTCGCGTTTGAGTTCGCGGATGGCGGCCAGGCGTTTGGCGTAGTTTTTTTGGCGGGCTTGGTCGTCCTCCGCTCCGAAATTACTTTTGGTGTGACCGTTGTAGATGACGAATTGGAGGTTGCCGATTAGGTAGCGGGCCGCCAACCAGCCGCGGGTGGGGCGGTCTTCTCCGCTGAGGGGGGCGAAGTCAACTTCCCAGACTTCCTGCCAGGGCGGGCGGGAAAGGATGCCGGTTTGTTGTTGGATTTTGTCGTTGAGGAGACGTTCCTGATTTTCGTCATTGAACCAGGAGGAGGCGAGGAAGGGGAAGGCGTCGGCGGCCAGGTTGTTGTTGAGGGAAATGAGGGCACCAAGGTTGCGGGTTTCCTGGGTGAGGAGGATGTCGGGTTTGAATTCCTTGATGAGGGCGGCGACGGCGGCGATTTGCCATTGTACATTTTCCTTGGCGCTTTTGCGTTGTCCGGCGGGGAACCATTCGATGTTCCAGGTGGCGATGCGGATGGTTTTGGCAGGAACGTAGGCTTCGGCCTTGGGCTCCTCGTGAAGAAAGGGTTTTTCAATGCGGGGTGCGTTTTCAGCCTGGACCAGAGAGGTGATCGACAGCAGGAGCAGAGAGAACCAAGCGCGGGCGGAGTGGGTCATGGAGCGGAGTGTGGCGGAGGATGAGGCCGCGGGCAAGTGGCGTTCGTGTGACAATTAGAAGGTCAGGATTTGATTGCTGTCAGCAGGGTGGGTGAGGGGGGAGCGGGTGGTTTTTTTGCTGGATAGGGGCCGGGTGGAGGCGCGGGGGATGAGGTCGGTGGGCAGCAGAATTTTCACGGGCATCTGGGGAGCCTGCATTTCGTTGAGAAGATAATTGGCGGCGACACGGCCCATCTGGGTGGAGTAGATGTCGATGGTGGTGATGGGAGGATCGAGGATTTGGCCGTAGTGGTTGTTGTCGAAGCCGACCACGCTGACCTGGGAGGGGACCTCCATTTTGAGGTGGCGGAGTTCGGCCACCAGCTCAAAGGCTTCGCGATCCGATCCACAGATAATGGCGGTGGGGCGGTGGGTCATGCCGTAAAACAGCTCGGCGGCGCGGCGGGCGGTCATTTCGTGATGGGCCTCATAAAAGACCAGATCCAGACAAGGCTCGAGGCCGTGCTGTCGCAGGTAATGTTGATAGGCGGAGAAGCGTTGTTGAAAGCCGTGATGAAAGTTCAGGCCGTTGATGTAGAGGGCGATGCGACGGTGGTGTTCCTGAAGCAGATGATCGATCAGTTTATGCATGCCCGCCTCGTTGTCCGAGCAGACGCAGCCGATGTCCTGTTGATGGATGGTGGCGTTTCCCAGCAGGATGGCGGGGATCTGGTGTTTAAGGACCGCTTCCACCACGAGGGGTTCCGTGTGGCTGGCCAGCACCACTCCCATGCAGCCGTGTTCCCGGGCCTCCAGGATTTGCTCCACCTTGTGGCGGGGTGAGGTGAAGCCGGAGAGCACTGCGGTGTCGTAGCCCTCCGCGTGCAGGACTTCTTCTACGCCGATGAGCCAGTCTTGAAAAAGACTATACCAACCGCGCAGGATGTCCGTATTGACGACGAAGAGGATTTTACCCATCGCATGATTGGCGGGGGGAAGGTAGTGGTGAACGCTGCCTTGGAGATTGGGTTCAATCAAGGCATCGGAAATATGACATTGAAGGGCATAGTCCAAGGAGCTGCGCGGGATACGAAGCAGGCGGCTGAGTTCGGCGGAGTTGGGCAGGGCATGAGGGAAGTAGCGACTGCGGATCAGGCAACGGAGCAAAGCCAGGGCGCGATCTTTGGAGTCAAAAGATAATCGGGCCGTGGTTTTTTTGGGAGTCATACCAGTGAACCTCGAAGCTGCTCTTGCAATGTTTACTTTATTGGCCGATGGCTAAGCTGGCAAGAAGAATGCAGGAACAAAAAGATCGCCGCACCCCGTCTGTGGCGAATGAGGGCAGGGGTTGGAAGTTTTTTGTGATTGGTTAGGCATAGTGGCTTGGTGGGTTGAGGTTTTGACAGGAAGAGTTTTGTCCTTACGGTGAGGTGATGTTACGGACATTGTCGGGCAGTTTGGGCGGAGCCACGTATGCGTTTTGCCCGATGGATGAGGTGGAGAGCATCAGCGTGGGGCTTTGGTTTGGGGTGGGGTCACGTTATGAGACGGCGGGCTTGCAGGGTGGGGCGCATTTTTTGGAGCATATGTTGTTCAAGGGAACGAGAAAGCGCTCGGCTTTGATGCTTTCGCAGGAGGTGGAGAGTCGGGGTGGGGATTTGAATGCTTTCACGTCGGAGGAGATGACGTGTTATTATGCGCGGATTGATGCGGCGCAGTTGGAGTTGGCCTTGGATGTGTTGTTTGACATGTTATGGCATTCGAAGTTGGAGGCTGGGGAGATGGAGAAGGAGCGGGGGTGATTCTGGAGGAGATCCGGATGTATGAGGATCAACCGAGTTCGCTGGTGATGGATCGTTTGAATGAAAAGCTTTGGCCGGGGAGCAGTCTGGGGTTGCCCATCACGGGGAGTGAGGCGTCGGTCTCAGGACTGAAACGCGGGGCTTTGCTGGAGTTTTGGAGGCGACATTATCATCCTGGAAATTTGAATGTGGCTCTGGCGGGTTCCTTTGATCCGGTCAGGGCGCAAGGGTTGATCGCGCGGCGGCTGCGCGGGAAGTTTCCGGGGGCGCAGCCTGGGCGATTTATGAGGGTGCGTCGGCGTGAGGGGAGGCAGATGGGGCTGTTGGCGATTCCGCGTCCGGTGCAGCAGGCCAGTGTGGCGCTGGGGGTGAGGGGTTATGCCCGGCGCGATCCCAAGCGGTTTGCGGAAAAGGTGTTGAGCGTGATTTTGGGGGAGAACATGAGTTCGCGATTGTTTCAGGTATTGCGGGAGCGGCATGGGCTGGCGTATTCGGTGCAGAGTTCGATTCAACATTTTCATGATCAGGGCGCGTTTTATCTGCAAATGGGGGTGGATGTGCCCAAGTTGGGTGCGGCGTTGAGATTGACCGGGAAAGAGTTGCGACGGATCCAGGAGAAGGAACCTTCTCCGGCTGAGCTGGTCCGGGCCAAGGATTTTCTGATTGGTCAGATGAAGTTAGGTATGGAGAGCACCTCAAACCGGATGATGTGGTTAGGGGAATCCATGATCGGGTTTGGGCGAATCCAGGATTTGGATGAAGTGAAGGGGGCGATCGCTTCGGTGACGGCAGAGCAGGTCTCTGCGGTGGCGCGGGAGTTGTTCGTGCCGGGTCGTATGGTTCTGGCTTGTGTGGGGCCGGAGGTAGGGGAGGTGGGATTAGGAAAGCATGCGGGTGGATTGATGGGGTGATTATAAAATGGACAGGGGAGATCTGCCCGAAGTCAGAAAGTAACTTTGCTGTTACCTGACTGTAGATAACGTTGAAAAAGAAGGTTGATTGTTAGGAACTATTCGGAGAGTTTCTTGGACATGATTCCTTGTGTTTTGCCCTTCCGCCAAGTGAAGACACTGCTTATTTTAGGTTCCCTTGGATTGGCCTTTTGGGAGGGTGCAGAACTCGATGCCGCCGAATATCAGGTTTTGCCTGTGACTGGTGAGGGTGAACTGGTTTCAAGTTACGCCTATGCCTTGAATGATGAAGGAGTGATCGTGGGACAGGCGACGTTCCTGGTAAGACCGACAACGGGACAGCCTTATCAGACGAGTAGTGGTTACCGATGGATTCCGAGTGGTGGCGGTTTGTGGACGGAGAATCATTCGTATCTCATAAATTATGATATCAACAACCAGGGATTGACCGCACCGGGTGACACGCCTGCTTTTGAGTCAACCTACTCGGAATCCTATAATGAGGCGGGCCTAGTTACCGCTTCCAGTAATTATGGAGATGGTTATGCCTTGGCACTTAATGATCATGGGCTTTGGGTCGGCAGCTATTATTCTTATAACAGCATCTACGAATATACGGATAGACCAAATTCACCGGATGGTGAGGAAAACCCGATGGAGTTAAGTTTGGAGAGCACGGATCGAAGAACATCTCCTGGGTTCCTTCGTCAAGGGGGTAGTTTTCTTCGGATAGCTGGTAGTAGTGATGTTTCCTCTTACACAATCTTTGTCAGATGGCCAGTGACTTATCTTTTAACGGAAAGGGTTCAAGAGCATCCTGTTACCTTGGGTATGGCGGTGGCCTATGGAGTGGACAATCTTGGCTATGCCATAGGACAGGACTTGGAGGGTGTTGGCCTTTGGAAGGTGGAGGGTGAAGGAGCAGGACGGATTGCTCTGACAGGGGCGGATATTTATCTAATGCATATTGCCCCGAATAGCGGGGGTGGTGGCGGGGAGGAGCGGGGGGAAACCTGCTGTTTGGCTGGGACATGGGCGAGGGAATCCAGCGCCTTTCATTCTGCCGGATCTTACAGGCACGGGACAATCCGACCCAGGCTTTGCCTCATGCAGCAATGATCAGGGCTGGGTGCTTGGGCAGGTGGGGGGAACTATGATTTATCCAATAGAGGGAGAGGTGTATGTTAACCGCGCCTCAGGACGGGGTGGTAAAACTTTTTTCTGGCGGGCGGATCGTCCCCTGACCGAGGCCAATCGCGCCTCGGTGCGCTGGACCGTGGAAGATTTAAGTGCCGGGATGCCCGCAGGCTGGAGCGAGATGACGCTCTATGACATCAACCAACGAGGACAGGCAATAGGTTTTGCCCGAGTCAATGGGATTTACCGAGGCGTGATGGTCACCTTGAGCCAGCGTTTAATTGCGGTGGACAGAAACCGGGACGGGGACTTAAGTTTTTCCGATAGTGAGGATGAAACTCGACCGGACAAGCCCTTCACATTTTGGTTGAATGATGATCAAGACGAAGCCGCATTTCAGACCGTTGATCAGTTGACCGAGGAAGACGATGTCAAACCCAAGCCAAGCTCTCTAGATTATAAAGATACTGTGGTTAAGTGTAATCGAGATTTGGAAGATTTTCTCCGAATTCATTTAAAAGCTCCCGCTGGTTTTGATCCTGCTTCCAGGCAGTGGCAGATGCGCCTGATTTTTGCCGAGATCAAATCAGGGAAACCCAGAGTCAGAATCTGGCAGGCCAGGGAAGAAGGTTTGGGATACCTTGAAAGTGAGAGTGCAGCCACCTCGCAGCGTGAGTATATGAATAGTGAATACCCTTTAGGGATGATTCACAGTGACGGGGAAAAACCCATTTTACCAACACGGGCCAAGCGAATTTTCCAGCGGGCTGAGGATGGTTCTTGGCGTGCCAATCTCTTGATGGAGGGGGCTGGCGAGGGAGAAGGAGCCCTGACCGTGCGCTTCTACAGGGAGGGAGGGCTGGTGGCGGAGTCCAAGTTTTATCTGCGTCTCTTGCCCATGGAAAAACTCTACGACCATTGGACGGTGGGAGATACGGACGACATTCCATGGCAAGATATTCCCAGCGAAGCTACACGTATTGGCTCAGCGGAGATTCAGGCGGAGGAGCCTGGCTACATCATTTTTGTTCACGGCTGGAGGTTGAAGCCCTGGGAGCGGCGCGCCTTTGCCGAGACGGCCTATAAACGACTTTGGCACCAAGGCTACAAGGGGGGCTACGGCATCTATTCTTGGCCCACGGAGTATAGTAACAATCCAGCTATTCCTCCTCAAAATTTTAACCGCAGTGACCGTAAAGCATTACTTTCCGCCTCTGGGCTGCTCGGAGTCTTGGAGGAGTTGAATCAGCAAAAGCCCAAACAGGTGCGTTTATTCGCACACAGTATGGGTAATGTGGTCGTCAGTGAGGCTCTGAGACTTGGTAAACTTAAAGCATGGGCAGAGGGTCGAGAGGTGAAACCCTTACTACACACCTACGTCACGAGCCAGGCCGCTGTTTCCTCACACAGCTACGACCCGAGTAGAACTACGTTACAGGAGATTAGCGACAAAAACATACCTAATGTTTTATTCTGTTTATTGGAAGGAGGGCAACGATGCTACGTTTCCTAGGCGCTGGCCAGCGAGCAACCCTTCCGTACTACTTCCCCAGAGTATCTCAGCGGCACAGCAGAA
>JAAUTS010000047.1 GCA_012031345.1 Blastochloris sp.
CCCTTCGCCCCATGCAAACTGTTACCAGTTACCATTCACCCCAATTCCTACAAAAAAAGAAGCCCCGGTCACAATGACCGGGGCTCAAGATCTGAATCGCAGTTAAACTGAACGATTAGAAGGTATAGACAGCTTGGAAAGCAACGGTGTGAGCCAAGTCATCACCATTGACACCCACCACATCTTTACCTGCATCAACGCGATACTCAGCACGAACCAGGAGGTTCTCGAGCAGGTTGAAACCGGCAGTCAGTGTGTAGCTGAACAAGTCCGTGCTGCCAATGCCACTGTTGATGGGGCCCGTAGAACCCAGAAGAGTGGTCGCTTCGTCCGAGATGTGCATGTAAGAAGCACGACCCGCGAGGCTGAAGATATCAGTGAACTGATACTTGGCATAGAGTGATCCGGAGAGGAAGGTGTAACCGTTGCCAGCCACCGTGTCATCATCCACATCACCGATGGTGCCGCTAGCACCCAAGAGCAACTTGTCGTTGGCAAACTTGGGAGCCCAGTTGCCCAGGTATTGTAGAGGAAGGTGCCTTCGTTCTCAGCCGTGAAAGCATCCGCGCCTTCAAAACCAGCGTAGATCCCGTGGAACCAGTTGGCGTTGCCACCCGGAGCCTTGATGTTCAAGGTCCAGTTAACACCGTAGCCATCAGCACCAGCGTTACCGCCATTGCCGATTGCGCTGGTGTCAGCAATGTTACCGTTGGTGATCGCAAACTGAGTTTCCAGAACATCATTGATCGGGTAGTAGAACTTCAAACCCGTCTGGTGACTGGTCTGGAAGAAGTAATCATAACCGTAGGTGATGTTCAGGTTAGCAGGACGATCGTCCACTTCATAACCCAACAAACTGGCAAACTTACCAGCCGTGATGTCCAATCCGTTGCCGATAGGGGCGCGGATGATGACATAAGCCTGATCCACAGACAAGTTGTCCGAAGAACCAGCAGCGGCGGTGTTACCACCCAACAGAACGGCGTCTTCACCGAACTTGATGTCCGCGCGGAAACCCGCTTGGAATTCATTGGCTTCGGTCAGACTCTTCTGCAGCGTCAACTTGACGGCATTGAGGTTGAAGTCACCTTGAGCGGTGCCGTCGTTGCCCGAACGGGCATTCACAGCATCCACACCAGTGAAGTTGTAGATATAACCTGCATCAACATAACCGCTGAGTACAACACCTTTGGTGTTGGTTTCAACGTAGATAGCCTCATCGACCACCTTATCGAGGTCCTTGGCCGAAACCGCCGGGGCCGCAACATCAGCCAAAGCTGCGCTGCTGGTCAGGGCGACTGCGAACAGACCTGTAATCCATTTATTCATTTTAGTTTTCCTCCTATTTGTTTATTTGCCTCTCTCAACAAAGAGAGACTGTCATCATGCAAAGCACAACTCATGCCATGCACTTCCTTTGATGAACATTTGAGGATTTATAGTCTATCTTCAGGGGTCGTCAATAGGAATTCTGGCCTATGGGCAGTGTTTTTTCGCTTTTTGCTGTACAAATTTAGACAGGGGGCCCCTTGGAAAAAAGATTTTACACAACAATTTCAAGCAGATCTCTCCTCACATATGCGACACAAATCTTTAATCAAGAACATTTTACAGCTTTTCTAAAACTTCCCCCCGAATCGCAGCAAACCCTCCTTCAAACATTTTTTTCAGTTTCTTTGAACGTTTCCCCACCCATCCGGTCTAATACTGTAGATATTTATTCAATTTGTTCTTCCTCCTTAAGAGAACGCGGACTGGTGAGTCCGCGTTTTTCTTTTTCCGGGGGAATGAACCACAGAGGACACACGGAACACAGAGGGAAACGTTCTTAATGAGAGCTAACAAGTGAAAGGCTCCTTGCCCCTTGCCAACAACAACCATTTACCATTGCCCTCTGTGCTCTTTGCGTCCTCTGCCTGCCCCGGACAGCCTGTCGGGGTGGTTAAATCCGCCCCCTCCTGTCTCTCCTGTCAAAAATCCTCGCGCCCTTCGCGTCCTGGCGGTTAACGCTTCCCCGGGGCGGGCGACGCTTCAGAATGGTTCTTCCAAAACTCTATGATGGCCACCCAAGCCTGCGTCGCCTTTTCTTCACTCTGCTCTCTCAACAAAAAGCCCGGCGCGGCGTCCACCACCAAAATATCCGCCGGAATCCTTTTCATAGGCGTCTTCTCTTGCGCGCTGCTGTAGGCTTCCATCCAGGGACCGTTGTTGGCGATGACCTGCAAAGGCCGCGGTAAGGAAGTCAGGGCGCTGCCGCTCGCCAGTCCCTCGGGCTCCAACCAACTAAGTCCGGCCACGGGCCATTTTTTTGCGGATCAGCCAAAACCTGACGCAGCATGTCCATGTTCGCCCCCCAGACCCCGATCAACACGCGGTCGCTTTGATACAAGGGACTTTCTGTCAACAGATTCAGCGCAGCGCGGATGGTTTTTGTCCCCGCCTCAGGTCGCAACCGGGCTTGGAGACGATTCCGTTTTTCCACCGTATCCGCGCGTTGCCCATTATAAAGATCCACCGTCATAGCCACAAATCCGAGCTTGGCCAGAAGTTCACAACGCTTGGCCGCCACCTCCGGCACGCCCAAGGCATCGGGTATCAAGAGAATGGACCCGCGCGGTGCGGTGTCGGGTAGAGCCAGGTAGGCCATTTCGTCGGCTCCGAAGTCATAAAGTCGCACCGCCTCCCCCGCCGCGCCGCTGTTCCAAACCGTCCCCAGAACCAAGCAGCCGAGAACCGCAATCTTTTTTAGGATTTTCAAGGGTAAAACTCTAGACGCCCCACTGTGACAATCCTGTGACAAAAACAACTTCTTTTTCAGCTGATTCTCGTCCGACCCCGCTTTCCATCCAAGCGAAACTTTTTCCAAACCACACAGCGGGAACCTCTTGGAGAATGTGAATAACCTCTTTTATAAAAATTGCCATTTAAGCAACAAATGGCAAATTGAAGTTGTGACTTTTTGGGGGTCTCTGAAAATGAAAATCCTGACCACTCTACGCGCACGAGGTCTTTTCCTTCTGCTCTTCTGCCTGCTCTGGAGTCAGCCCGATAGCCCGGCCCAAACCCAGGAACAAGTCGTTCAACAAATCACCGTCCGCCTGAAAAGCGTGCCCCTGACCGAACTGAATTATCAAAACGCACCCATCCGCGAGGTCTTGGCAGATTTGCAAAAAAAGATGTCCTCTATCAGCGCGGACAGCCCTTTGGAGTTGAGTTATATCAAAGCTCCCGAGTCCAAGGAACCCGAGCCCGCGTTGACGCTCAACTTCAAACACAACTCCCTCTACGAAGCGCTGAATATGATCGCCATGTTATCCGGCCTGCAAATGACGATCCACGAAAAAGGCGTCCGCCTCCAAGCCGTCGATGCCCTCTCCCTCTCCTCGTGGTGAACTCAGGAGCAGGGAGCAGGGAGCGAAGGGGCGGGGGCAGGTGCCCATTCACCATTCACCCCTGTGTCCTCTGCCTGCCCCGGACAGCCTGTCGGGGTGATAAATCCCCTTCATCTTCTCCAAGCTGCGTAGATTCCGTTGTTGTCCTGCGCCAGCTTTTGCAGGAAACGTTCCTCCTCGGAATGTTCCGCTAGAAAAAAACCGATGGTGTGCAGGCGCAGGCTGGGACGATTTTTTTCCCGCAGATATCTGGCCTCACTCAGCAGGGAACGCGGACTGGAGCTGGTGGGAATGCCGTCACTCAAAACCAGCAGCAGCTCCGGTTTCATCGCCATGGCGCGGCGCAGGCCCTGTTGCAGATCGGTGCTGCCCCCGCAGTTGATGTCTTCATCCAGATAACGAAAGGCCCGGATCAGATTGGCCCGGCTGGCGGGCTGGGGTTGGGGGAAAAGTTGATCCACTCTTTCGGCAAATAAAAGCACATTGAAGAGGCTCTGCTCGGGAAGAGTGGCCAGGGTTTGTTTCAACTCGTCATAAGCCAGATCCAGACGCGTCGCCGGACCCTGCCGTTGTAACATGCTGCCGGAGATGTCGATCAGGAAGACCGTGCTCCCCGCCCGGCTGGGCAGACCAAAGAAAGGTCGCCCCGGCGGATGCGCCGCCGCGTAACGATCCAGCAGAGTCTCCACGCCCTCCGACCCTTTTCCGACGGCGGTCTTGGTGTTTTCAGACTCCGATGGCGTAGGGGCAGGCAACTCGGCTGAAGCGCTGGGCACACTGTAACGTCGCTCCGCCAACGCCCCGCCCCTGAGCCGGACTCCTCATAAATATCCACCACGCTAAACTGTGGTGCCGGTTGACGAGACAGCGGAGGCGCATACAGCACCACGCCCCGCAACAAAAAAAACAGCAGGGCATGACAACCCAACGAGATCAAAAGAATCTTCCCAAAAGATGGCGTTTTCAGTTTCAAGCTTTCCATGCCCAGAAGACCAAATCTTGAAACTGGCAACAAGGAACAAGTGACCAGGAACCCGGAACCATCCCTCCTCTGCACTGACCCTTCCTACTTCCCTTCCTGCCCGGAATCGATCATGGCCCAGAAGTTGGGATTCTTCTGCAACTCTTCATCTTCTGTCAAAGGAACCTGGGAACGATAAAAAAAGTCCTTCAACGAGTTCTTATTCAAGACACGATGAATCAGCAGCCCGTCCTCACGTGTTTCAAAATAAATCCGATACTCCTTGGCCCGGAACCGATAAAGCGTCCGGCCTTCCTGGGTGATGCGACCAAAGGAGTCCGGATTTCGGTCCACGTCCTCCGCAGAAAAATTCTGGAATTCATCCAGGATTTCCATTTGTAACAACTTGGGCAGAGCGGACATTTCCGCCGAACTGACCGGAGTAAAAATAATCTGAAACATAACAGGGAGAAAGTGACTGAACTCAGTATCCAGCTTTCAACCAAGCTGTCACGTTTCGAGTTCAGGGGGAATTTACCACAGAGAACACAGAGTTCGCAGAGGGGGATGGTGAAAAGTGACATGCCCCATGCCCCATGCCCCATGCTCCTTGCCCCAATCCCCCCATCCTGTCCCTCCTGTCAAAAACTCTTCGCGCTCTTCGCGTCTTAGCGGTTAAGCTCCCCAAAACTCAACCCAGGTCGAACAACAGAAAATGAGCTGGCCCTTGGCTTTGCAGCGTCAAACCCGGCACATCCGAGCAGGCCAAGGCATCTCCAGCCTTCAGGCGACTCTCCACTGCCTCCACCTGAAGTTCTCCCGAGATCAGTTGCAGCCAGAAATGACGTCCAAGCTCCAGGGGCTGATGCCAGTCGTTGGCCTCTTCCGATTTCCCCAAAAACAAACGGGCATCCTGTTGAATCCGGATGGAGCCGTCCCGGCCCTCAGCCGAGCAAAGCAGAGTCAGTCGATCGCTCAGCCCGGACGCGAAGCTGGCTTGAGCGTAATCGGGCGGCAAACCGCGATGCTCAGGGTGCAGCCAAATTTGCAGAAAATGGACAGGCTCCGTCTCGGATGCGTTGAATTCGGAATGACTCACCCCACTGCCTGCCGTGATGCGTTGCACGTCACCGGCCTTCATCACCGCCTCGTGGCCCAGACTGTCCCGGTGCTGCAAGGCCCCGGAAACGACATAAGTCACGATCTCCATGTCCCGATGCGGGTGGGTGGGAAATCCGCCCCCGCCCCGCCACCACATCTTCATTGATCACACGCAGACTACGGAACCCCATGTGGGCCGGGTCCTGGTAACCGGCAAAGGAAAAGGTATGTCTCGAACGCAGCCAACCATGATCCGCCCAACCACGTTCTTCCGAGCGCCGCAAAATCATCATACCCAAGACATAGCACAAACTCACGCCTGAGGAAGAGGCGAGTTACGAGTTGTAGAAAATCCACCACAGAGAACACAGAGTTCACAGGGGGTGAATGGTGAGATGTGAAAAGTGAAAAGCCCCATGCAACCTGTTACCAGCAACTATCCCCCTCCGTGTTCTCAGTGTCCTCAGTGGTAAATTCCCCCCCCAATCCTGTCGATCCTGTCAAAAAATCTTGGTGCCCTCAACGGCTTCGGCACGTCTTGAAACGCTGTATAGAGAGAGAATCGAAACTATCCAACAGTGGCATCCTTATTTCAAAAAAATATAAGAGGAACCTTTTTCCTAAACCGAAGAATGAAAGTTCAACCATTTTTAACAGCTTTAGGACTTGCCCCGCAGTCCAAATATATTTTCTCTTGGCCTCAGATTCAGCTATCAAAGTCAGCACTTCCTTTTTAGCGATGGTGAAAGCAGCCTTCACTCTCAACATCCACGTTCACTGATTCTCTGGTGCCCTAGGCGGAAAAGACTTAAACGAATCACTTGGTTGGATTTCTGTCATTTCTCCATACGTTTTTGCCCCAAATTCTTTTTTTGTGCCATCTTTCCAAGGCATGAACCAAGGCCGTGCCAAGAAGCAGGCTTGCCCGGAGGAATCAATCTTTATGAATCGGTCTTCTCCTTGACCTCCAGCGCCACTAATGTTGAAATCTTTACTGAAGTTGTAATCCGCCAAATAGTGCCACTCTCCACCCTGACGTCTTATCAAGGTTAGGGAGACAAGGTAGTAGTTCTCGCTCAACTTATTTTTGGCTAAAATGGTCTCTGCTATCTTGGCGGCTTCCGACAGGCTCAGCTCAGGTGCGCTACCTGCCACAGGCTGCACCAAAAACAGTAAAAGCAGGCCAATTAATCTTAACGCTTCAAGAATCCTCATAGTTCCACTTAATTAAAATTAGCCCGAGATGGATCGTTAGGCGATTCTTTCCTTCTCATGAACCATCCTAAACTTAAAACGCGACTTACTAAAAGGTTGGGATTCAGCAGATCGGATTGTTGAATTCATTCTCTTCTTTTCTTTAATACCGCCAGCGAAGCAAGAGACGTCAGGAAAATGATCGCAGTGATTACGGGTAGGACGACTAAATCTACGATGCTGAGTTGCTGCTCCGAGACGAATATGATCGCACTAACGGCAAGAACCAGGGCCAGTGCCCCGACAGCAAATACACCAACGAGAGTCATGTATTGTCTCGCTTGTTCTGCTGTTCTCACGATGACGGACCAAGTCAGAAGCTGCAGCAAAATCCATACTACAATTCCGACGATAATCCCAACGATTGCGTAGATGAATTCCATTTCGTCAGTTTTTTTGTCTGCTGCCGCCTAACGCCCAAAGTCAACCACACTCGCGCGTGGCACGACGTATGTCGCGAGCAAGCTTCTTGGTTTAAGGTCCCAGTAGTGCGGGATGGGAGGCATGGTCAGACTCAGCTTATTTTCTGTTTCGCAAAAGAGCACGCGTCAACGCAGGTTTTCGGGCAACATGTAGAACAAGAGCAATAATCCAAAGGTCAGAGTGAAGGCGATAGTAAATTGCGTAAGGAAAGGGCGGATCAATATTTTTCGGAAATCCTTATAGGCGACACGATAAATCTCTCAGTCCTGCTGAATGTGAGAAAGGGAAGCGTAGAACGCGTCGAGAAAACGGTCACCGAGCCCTGGATACTTCTGTTCGTCATACCACGCAGCCGCTTCTGCAACATCCTGAAACACCGCTGGCAGAATCCGAATTTCCCTCATGCGCGAAGCGCGTTCATTTTATTTTTAAAACTATCCATGGAGAGCACCGCACTTGGATTGTTGAGAAACTCCGACCATCGGCTGTCCAATAAGTCCTTCTCTTCTTGAGTGATTTCCAAAGAATCGAGGCTGGCAGATACACTCTTCCATATCTCATCCACCAATTCCAACTTTTCACGGGCAGAAAGTGCTTGAACCTGAGGAAGTTCCTTAAGTGTCATTGATTTTAGAATACCCCAGAAATCGTAGGAGCCAAGAATGTATTTGGCTCAGGTCAGGATACCGACTTTCATCGAATCATGTCACGAATCTGAACTTTATCTTCCTTCATGCCCTCCCAGCTCTTCATGGTGATTCTTTCCCAAGCTCGATTCCTGGGATCTTGCCTGCATCCCAGCTCCGGAACATTCCTACCCGGCAGAATCAGGACGAGAAAGTATCGGCACGCGCAAGTGATACACCTTGCCCTCGGCCGGGTTCGGTGCCCGATCCGCCTTGATCCGGGCGAAGAAGGCGACAATTCCCTCCGCCAACTTAGGCCCGATGCCCTCCACCTGCGTCAGTTCGTCCAGGCTGGCGGCGCGGATTTTATCCATCGATTTAAAATGCCGTAACAGAGCCATCTTTTTATTGTGACTCACCCCGGGGCAGTCATCCAACAAACTTTCGCCCACCCGCTTTTTTAACAAAAGTTGATGATAACCGTTCGCGAAACGGTGGGCCTCATCCCGGATGCGTTGCAGGAGTCGAATCGCTCCGGTCTCGTGGGGCAGCAGGATGGGGTCAGGATTGCGTGGACGAAATATCTCTTCCCGCTCCTTGGCCAGCCCGATGATGGGTTGTTCAAACTGCTGCAAAGCCTCCAGCTCTCTCAGCGCGGAGCTGAGCTGACCCTTGCCCCCATCCACCACGATCAAATCCGGCATGGCCCCCTTTTCCCGCAGGACCCTGGTGTAACGTCGCCCCACCACCTCCGCCATGCTGGCAAAATCATCCTGCCCGACCACCGTTTTGATCCGGTAACGACGATAGTTCGAGCGGTCCGGCCGTCCATTACGGAACTGCACCATGGAGGCCACCTTGTGCGTGGTGGAGATGTTGGAAATATCAAAACACTCAATCACGGCAGGAATACTGATCAATTGCAGAGCATCCCGCAGGGACTCCAAATCGCGTTCCGGGATCACCGTGCTGGGGATTTCCCTAACAAACTTGCGCTGCTTTTCCTGACGGGTGGTGGTCTTGATGTCCTCCAACATATTCCGCAGCTCCGTGGCCTTCTCAAAGTTCAAGGCGGCGGCGGCTTTTTTCATCTCCTGCTCGATTTGTTGCAGCATCTCCGCCGATTGCCCCTCCAAAACTCACAAGCCTGCCGCACCTGCGCCAGATACCCCGCCCGCGTGATCCGTGCCACGCAGGGGGCGGAGCACTGTTTGATCACATGATCCAGGCAATGTTTGAAGTCCGCCTCCTCCGGAATGTCCGGGCGACAAGAACGGAGATGAAACTTGCGCTTCATCAAACTCAAGGTGCTGCGCAGCGCTCCCGAGTGGGCGAAGGGACCGAAGTAACGGAACCCATCCTCTTTTTTCATGCGCGTCAACTGGAAGCGGGGAAAGGGGTCGTTCAGATTCACTTTCACCAACAGAAAACGTTTGTCGTCGCGAAAGCTGATGTTGTAACGCGGTCGATATTCTTTGATCAACTTGCCTTCCAGCAGGATGGCTTCGGGCTCGGTTTTGACTGTGTGGGTTTCGATGTCCCAAATGCTTTCGATCAAGGCACGGGTTTTCCGATCCGCCGTCATGCGACGGGAGGGATGAAAATACTGCGAGACCCGCTTGTGCAGGTCGCGGGCCTTCCCCACGTAGATCACCTTGTTCAGGCGATCCTTGTAAAGATAGACTCCCGGCTTGTGCGGAAGCTGGCGGACCAGTTCGGAAAGATCAGGTGGCGTGGACACGGGAGCCTTGCTAATCGGGTGGCTGGTTACGGGTTCCTTCTGCATGAATCCCCGGCCTCTGCCTTGCTTGCCCTTTTTGCTTCATGACCTTCCAGCTCTTCATGGTGCATCTTCCTTTTTCAACTGCGGGATTCAGGTTCATGGAACTCCGCGCTTGTTCTGTCAGAAAACCTTACACCCCAAGCACTCAAGCTGCCACGTCCATTTTTCCCATACCGCTGTCCATTCCATCCGCTTCACCATGGAATAAAGTTTCACTCCATTTCTCGTATTTTCTTGAGGCTTGCGTGACTTGGACAATCTGAATAAATCGCTCATCCCACGCGTCCTCGTAACTCAAGCTTGAAAACCTCAGAGTCTCCGCGACCTTGAAAGGAACACTTGGAACCAACCCAGGCTTAATCACCCACGCCCGCACCTGACACCATGAACTGTAAATCCCTCACTCTTCTTTTACTGCTTCTTGTCCCCGCACTCGCCTCCAGCCTTCCCGCCGCCTCCAAGCTCAAGACTCAGGCCACCCTGCTCTCCGAACAGGAAAGCATCGCCCCCGGCCAACGCTTCAGCGTGGCACTACGTTTTCAGATTGCAGAACACTGGCACACCTACTGGCGTAATGCCGGAGACGCCGGCCTGGCCACCAAAATCACCTGGGATTTGCCGCCCGGTTTTGTGGCTGGGGAAATTCAATGGCCCACCCCGCAACGCCTCGATCTGGGCGCGGGGATTGTCAACTTCGGTTATGAGGGCGACGTCTGGCATCTGGTGGAGATCCAGGCTCCGCAGGATTTGAAACCCGGACAAACCCTGACCTTCCAGGCCAGGGTGGACTGGCTGGAGTGTGAGGAAATTTGTCAGCCGGGTCAGGCGGATCTGACGCTCAAAATCAAAAGTGCCGCAGAGTCCCGGGCCAACCCCGCTCTCTCCGCCGCTTTCCAAAAAGCCGCAGCCAAATCCCGGTCCGGCACGAAACCCCGACCTTTTCCGCCACCCGCACGGGCGATCAAGTGACTCTGCACCTGAAGACCTTGACTCCGCGCAGCCTATTTTTTTTCCCCTACCGGGAAGACCTGCTGATTCACTCCGCGGAGCAGGTGTTGACCACGACTCCCGACGGCTCACGCTTGCTTCTCACCCTGCAGGAGAAAACGCCCGAGTTCAGCTCCATTTCCGGAGTGCTGGCCCAGCCCGGTCAACCCGAGCAGCCCGGCATCGAAATCGATCTTCCCCTCAGCCCGGCATCCCCAATCCACTCCGGCCCGGCATCTTCCAGCGGCTGGGGCACGGCTCTCCTATTTGGTTTTCTGGGCGGCTTGATCCTCAACCTCATGCCCTGCGTCTTCCCTGTGCTCGGGTTGAAGGTCATGAGCATCGTGCAGCAATCGGGCCAGGACCGTCGCAAAGTCGCGCAACACGGTCTGAGCTTCACCGCAGGTGTGCTGATCTCGTTCTGGCTCTTGGCGGGCGTCTTGCTCCTGCTTCGGGCTGGCGGACAAGAACTGGGCTGGGGCTTCCAACTTCAATCCCCCGGCTTCGTCTATGTGTTGCTGCTGATCATGTTGGTTTTTGGACTGAACTTGAGCGGCGTCTTCGAAATGGGTGCCTCACTGGTCGGCGTGGGATCCCAGCTCACCGCACGCGATTCCTGGCTCGGCTCCTTCTTTTCCGGCGTCCTGGCCACGGTGGTCGCCACCCCTTGCGCCGCGACCCTTTCTCGCCCCGGCCTTGGGTGCCGCCCTGGCTTTGCCTGCCCTGCCCTCCCTCGCGCTGTTCTCCGCCATTGCCCTCGGTTTGGCCTTCCCCCTTTCCTGCTGCTCTCCCTCCAACCCCGGCCTGGTCACCTACGTCCTGCCCGCCGGCGCCTGGATGGAAACCTTTAAACAATTCCTCGCTTTTCTGCTCTACGCCGCCGCCGCCTATTTGCTCTGGTTTTGGATGGTCAGGTGGGCGAATACGATCTGCTGAACATTTTCTTTTCCCTGGTTCTGATCGCCTTGGCCTTATGGATCTACGGACGTTTCAGCGGATTGGATCGCAGCGACACTCAACGCGGCGTAGCGAAAATCCTGACCGTCCTGCTCCTGGCCTCGGGCCTCTGGCTGGGTTGGCCAACGCGTCCCGCTGCCGACAGCGGCACGACCCAGAGCGTGCGCTGGGAGGAGTGGTCGCCTGAAGTCGTCGCCGCGCACAAGGCTGAAGGTAAAACCATCTACGTGGACTTCACCGCCCGCTGGTGCGCCACCTGTCAGACCAACAAGAAGGCCGTCTTTTCCTCCAAGGAAGTTCTTCAAGAATTCCAGCAACGCGGCATCGTCACTCTCAAGGCCGACTGGACCAACAAGGACGCCCGCATCACTCAGGCTCTGGCCGCTTACGGGCGCTCCGCCGTTCCCTTCAACCTCATCCACGTCCCCGGACGTGAGGAACCTCTCATTCTGCCCGAACTTCTCACCCCCGGCATCGTCTTGGAAGCCTTGCGCGATTTGCCAAAATCGCCCTAAGAGCTACTTTGTTGATGTCGTGATTCAAAACGAATCCGGCACAACCCACACTCAAGGAGAACCCCATGAAATCGCTCTTAGCCACCTTTACTGCACTAACTCTGACCGCCTTCCTTCAACTCCATGCCGCCGATGTCGGCAAGCCTGCTCCCGACTTCAAATTGACCGACACCAACGGCAAGTCCCATAACCTTTCCGACTTCAAGGGCAAAACCGTGGTGTTGGAATGGATCAACCACGGCTGCCCCTTCGTGGTCAAACACTACGCCAGCGGTAACATGCAAAAACTCCAGAAAACCTACACCGCGAAAGACGTGGTCTGGCTCTCCATCTGCTCCTCTGCCGAAGGCAAGCAAGGCTACATGAAGCCGGAAGAATGGAACAAAACCACCGCTGAAAAAGGAGCCGCCCCCACCGCCGTTCTCTTGGACGCAGACGGTAAAGTGGGCCAGCTCTACGGCGCCAAAACCACCCCGGAAATCTTCATCATCAATCCCGAAGGTGTTCTGGTTTATGAGGGAGCCATCGATTCCATCAAGTCCACCGACCAAGCGGACGTGGCCAAGGCGGAAAACTACGTGAGCAAGGCTCTGGAAGAATTGATGGCAGGTAAACCCATCAGCACGGCCAGCACCCCTCCCTACGGTTGCAGCGTTAAATACGCCAAGTAACTCGCCCTCACTCAGATCAGACTCTATCCCATTCCAAACCAGCAGAGTTTGTTTTGATTGTCAGCTCCCCTGAACTTCGCTTGCATATCCCCATGGTATCAAGCGAAGGACAGGAAGAGCGTCACTACCAGGCCGGGGACATCATCTGCTCGGAAAACGAACGCCCGGACGGTCTCTACATTGTCAAAGACGGAATGGTGGAAATTTTCCACAAGCTGGTCAGCGATCAAGGTTCCAGTGAAGTCCACCTCGGACGAGTCGGTGTGCGTGGCATGTTTGGGGAAATGGGCATCATCGATCATCAACCCCGCAGCGCTTCAGCTCGGGCCCTCGGACCGACCACTCTGGTCTTCATCAGCCGCCAAGCCTTTCAAAAACACCTCGAAGAACTGCCCCCCTGGGTCGCCATCCTCGTCAAAACCATGGTCCACCGACTCCGGGAAGCCAACCTGCGTCTGGTCCGCACCATGGAAGCCGCCGAAGCTGGTCGCCTCAATCTGGATCGACAAGAACTGATCATCAGTCACGGAGAAGCCGAATCCAAAACCTGAGACCACGCTTCGACCAGGAACCACGCGGCAACTGACGGGGCACGTATGGAACTTCAATTTCAATCCTTTCTCGAACTCAACCTCCTCGTTGACTTCATCCTCCTCGTCATCCTGTCCTTCACCGTTCTCAGGAGCAACCCCACCTTCCTCATCGCGTTGTTCCTGCTCAACTTGAGCCAATATCTGGTCTGGGTTCCCAATGTCGATACCCTTAGAGAAAAACAAAAACTCGCCGAACTGCACGGCACTCCCGCCACGCCCCCGCCACGCCCTGCGACTGGCCTTTCCCCTCTGGATTCCTCCGCCGGGATCTATGACCAAGTTCTGGAAGGTCTTGGCGCGGGCCCCCAAGCCGCCAGCACCAGCATGGAGTCTCCCTCGAATTCCTGGAAAAAAAATCTGGAACAAAGCAAAAAGGAAGGCCCTCTCACCTTGGATTTCGGCAGTATCCTGGCTCACGCTGGTAAGGACAATCATGGCCTCTGGTTCGTCACCCGCCTTTTCTGGCTGGCCGCCACCCTGATTATTTTCATTCAACGACCCTCCATCGGGGCCGAAGTCTTCGCCTTCAACATCATCCCCGTCCCTTTTCTCTCCAGTATTATTCCTTACTTTTGGTTTCAATTTAATAATCAAGGCTGGGTGAAAGGCGTGGACAAGTGGGCCGAAACGGGCGAAGCACCACCCGGCATGGTGGAAAGCATCCTCGTGGGCATACTGCTCATGATCGTCTTGCTCGTCTCCGCCATCATCATAGTCCGCGGATTTTTGGTTCACGCCTCCCGCAACAAAGAACAGGGGCTCTACGATTTTTTAAATCCGGACCAATACGAACTGGTGATCGAAGGCATGAGAACCCCCTTCACCGTGAACGGACACTTTCTCCACGCCGGAGACTTTCACCTCGACGTGCGTAAACTCAGCTACGACCCCGCCACCCCGCGCATCTGGTATCTGAAAACAGGCACCCGCATCGAATTCGTGGAGAAAAATCCCGCCCCTGCCCCGGACCCTAACACCCTCAAACGACCCGCCTCCGTCCCCCCCGCGCTTTCTTCCGTGAAATCCCCCGCCTTGCTCGAAGATTTACTCAACCGTCAAATCTCGGAGGCACTTCATCCCGGGGCCCGACTCTATGTCAGCATCCAGGGTAAGACCCTCATCAACCTCTCCGTGGGTCAGGCCTCCCCCGGCATCCCCGTGCGGGAAGACACCCGCTTCCTCTGGATGTCCGCAGGCAAACCCTTCACCGCCCTAGCCATCCTCCAACAAATCGAACGCGGCAACCTCCTGCTCGATCAACCCGTGGCCGATGTCCTCCCGGACTTCGCCCAGCGCGGTAAGGATGGCATCACCCTCCGTCATCTCCTCACCCACACCGGAGGCTTTCGTTTGGCGGATAAAGTCCAAGTCCACCACTGGCCCCAGGCCATCGCGGAAGTCTGCGCTACCCCCCTCGAACCCAATTGGACTCCCGGAGAAAAGGCGGGCTACCATGTCAGCGGCAGTTGGTTGATTTTAGGCGAACTCATCCGCCGCGTGGACGGACGCGACATTCCCGACTATCTCCAGGACGAACTCTTTTCTTCGCCGGGACTCGAAGGCTCCTTCCTCGGACAGGATCCCCTCGACGATCCCTCCACCCGCGCCACCATGCAATTGACCGAGGGTAATCCCTTCCTGCCCCATCCCCTCTGGGCGGATCCCGCACGCCTTTCCCAGTGGCGCACGGGCAGCAACCTGATCGGAACCGCCCAAGCCCTGGGTCGCTTTTATGAAACTCTCCTGCAAGGCGGCGATCCCTGGCTCTGCCCGGAATCCGTCACTCTCATGACTCAACGCCACCGTCAGGGCATGTTCGATCAAACCTTCCGTCACACCATCGACTGCGGTCTCGGCCTGATTTTAAACTCTGCGGAATACGGCACCCTCTCCGTTCCTTATGGTTACGGACATCACGCCTCTCGCGATACCTTCGGTCACGGCGGCAACCAATGCTCCCTCGCCTTCGCCGATCCCCGGCATCACCTGGTCTTCGTCTATCTCACCAACGGCATGCCCGGCGAAACCCTCCACCAGCAACGCATGAAACAAGTCGCCAACACCGTTTACGAAGAACTCGGTCTGGCCTCCCGCAGCAACCCCTAACCTTTCAACACCGCGGGCACGCCGACTTAAACCATCACTGGCTCGACATTCACGGCGTAATACAGGCTGTGCTGTCCGCCCCCGGACAATATCCCCCGGATCAAACTCACATCCCCATAATCCCGCCCCCAGCCCAGTGTCACATAATCCTGCACCGCCAGCCGATCATTCGTCGGATCCATATCCACCCAGCCATACCCAGGACAATAAAGGGACACCCAGGCATGAGAGGCGTCCGCCCCAAAAATTCGCGCCGCACCCGGAGCTGGCTGCGTCCGCACATAACCGCTCACATAACGCGCCGCCAATCCCAGCGAGCGCAGTGCCCCCACCATCAAATGAGCAAAGTCCTGACAAACCCCTTTCCGCGCCAAAAACACCTCCGCCAAAGGCGTGCTCACCGTCGTCGCGGTCGGATCAAAAACAAAATCCGTCCTGATCCGGTGATTCAACTCCAGAGCCGCCTCCACCAAGGCCCGGCCCGGTGTAAAAGAGGCTTTCGCGTAATCCTGGATTTCCGGCAGAAATCCAATCAAAGGTGAATCATAAAGAAACTCCGCCACCTTCAAGCCCTCCCCACTCGAATCCGCCGCCAACTGCGCCCGCACCTCTTCCCACGGCGGAGTCTGGCCCGGAGCGGGCATCAGACCGGGCCACACCTCCACCCGACTACGCGCCGTCAATTGCAAACGCACATGCGGTTCCTCAATCGTGAAAAACATCATGTGATTTCCAAAATAATCCACACAACTCCGCTGCGCCGTGGGCCGGGGCAGGATCTCCACCCGTGACTGCTCCACCCGTTGCTGCGCCAGCCCGCGCGGCTCCAGATGCACCACATGGTTGGATATGGTCACCGGCTCCGAGTAACGGTATTCCGTCTTGTGATAAACCTCGTAAATCATCACATCACTGCCCGCTCCGTCGCAGGCACCTCCCTTTGAAAGCTTTCCTTCTGCCCCGCACTGCTGGGTCGCAGATGACTGAAATAACGCAGCGCCACCAAATTCGCACACTCCTGCACACAAGCCTCCACCCGCGCCAACTGCTCCACCAGTCGCCCACGCTCCGCCCCCTCCTGTCCTTTGCTCTCCCCAAATTCCAACAAGCCCATCTGACTCAAAGCCCGCTCCACCATCTTCTCCTCCGCCCGACCCGCCTCCGGCTGGTTACCCTGCGGCAGTTCACAGAGACAACTTTGAATCCTGCGTAATTGACGAATTAAAGAACGGGGATTTTCCTCATCGCTCAGCACCAACTCCATCACCGCCTCCGCCTGCAGGATGAAATACTTTTGCCGATACGTGATAATTGAATCAAAAATTTCTAACAATACCTCCAGCGCAGGCGACCCCTGCTCCCCCTCCTCCCGCAAGGTCTCTTCCACCAGGCGCGCACTGTAAATGGCACGCTCCGTCTTCCTCCCCAGCTCCAAAAAACACCAACCCAGACTTTGCGTCATATTTTCCGCCACCATGCCATTAAAAGCGGACAGCGAAAGAATCACCTTGTTCAACAACAACAACTGATCCGCCGTGGCCGGATGCTGACGCCCGGAAACTCCCTGCTCCCCCGCTCCCTGACACAAGGTCTCCTCCAACTGATGCAGAATCCGCCAGGTGTCTGTGGAAATGCGATCCCGCACCGTGGCGGCGATCCCATGCAGCTTCTCCACCGCTCCCCGCAAACTCCCCGCGCTCCGGGCATCCAACAAATCCCCACATAAAATCGGCGCCACCCACTCCCGCGTCAAGGGTTGCCCCGCCTGCCAGGTGGATTGGCCAAAGGCCGCCAACGTCATCAACGCGGGCCGGATCCCCTCCGCCTCCTGCCCCCCGCGTTCCTGCGTCAACCGGGAAATCACCCCACGATACAATCGCGCGGTCGATTCACTCCGCTCCGCATAACGTCCCAACCAAAATAAATTGTCCGCCACCCGGCTGGGCAGATCATGATGACTGCGATTCAAGGTCAGGCCGGACTGCGGGCCCAGCAGACTGACATGCTCCCGATACGTGGCCGCTTCCACCCAGGTGTCCTTGCTCCCTCCTCCATGCTGCATGGAAACACTATGACTGGTCTTGGACTGGGCCACCCGCGTCAGGGCCCCTGGCATCACACGATACCCCCTCTCACCATCCGTAGTCACAAAAACACGCATCAAAATGCAGCGCGACTCCAAACGATCCTCCAAAAACACCGGTGCTTCCGACAAACCCACCTGCTCCTGCGCCACATACCGCTCCGGTCGGGCCTGAATCCGCGCCATCCATTCCTGTCGTTGTGCTGCTGACAACTGATTCCCAAAAATCGGCGTCGTATCTGCACCGGGAAACTCGGACGAATGACCAGGTCATTTAAATTTTCTTTCACATAAGCCAAGGCCGCCGGCTCCCCGCACCACCACGTCGCCACGGAAGGCATCTGCAACTCCTCGCCCAGCAGATGTCGGCAAAGTCCCGGCAAAAATCCGCTCAGGGCCGGAGTCTGCACCAGACTGCTACCCAGACTGTTTGCCACCGTCACCTGCCCGCTGCGCACCGCCTCCACCAAGCCGGGAATCCCCAGCAGGGAATCCCCTCTCAACTCCAGGGGATCACAGTAATTGTCATCCACCCGTCGCAGAATCACGTCCACCTGCTGCAGTCCTTCCAGAGTTTTCAAATACACCCGCTGATTTCTTACCGTCAAATCCGAACCCTCCACCAGCGGATATCCCAAATAACGGGCCAGATAGGTATGTTCAAAATAAGTCTCGTTGTAAGGCCCCGGTGTCAACAACACCATGCGCGGATTCTCCGAACGCGGGGAAAGCCGGGCCATGGCTCCCTGCACGTTACGAAAAATCCGGCCAGCCGCTCTATTTTGCCATCATGAAACGCATCCGGCAGCACCCGCGTCATGACAATCCGATTCTCCAAGGCATAACCCGCCCCGGATGGCGCCTGACTGCGATCCCCTAACACCCACCATCTTCCATCCGGGGAACGCGCCAGGTCCGCCGCATAAAGGTGCAGCCTGACCCCGTTGCGCACCGGGAACCCATGGCAGGGGCGGAGATAATTCGGGTGAGCCAAAATCAGAGAAGATGGAATCAACCCCTGCTGCAAAACGGACTGGGGCCCGTAAAAATCTTCCAGCAACAAATTCAACAAACTCGCCCTCTGGATCAGCGACGACTCAATATGCGCCCACTCCGCCGCCCCGATGCAGAGCGGCACCGCATCAAGCATCCACGGACGCATCATGCCCAGGGGATCATTATAGACATGATAGGCCACCCCGCTGTCGCGCAGCATCCGCGCTGCCTGACGCGCGTAATCTTTCAACGCATCCAAAGACTCCGGACGCAGGTAAGGCAGCACCTTGTTCCAGTGGGGACGGAACTGTCCCTTCCCGTCCAACAACTCGTTGTAGGAAGTGCCCTGACCCGCACGCGGCAGACGACATGCCACGGATACGGACTGGGTCTGGGTTTGGCTTTGACTCGGCGGCATCGATGGTTTTATGTCGCAAGCCCATCCGCGCCGCAAGGGATTTATCACCCCCGCAGCAGCACACCGCTCAATACTTCTTCACAAATCGCTCACCCTTGGCCAGACGCCCGCCCGTGCTCCACTTGATCCCGTTGTAGTTGGAGCGAAACTCCTCACTGATGTTCCGGGGCGCATCGCCTTTTCCGTTTTGGATCGCCACCGCACCCGCTTTGGCCGGCTTGGTCTCCGCTTTGACCGCTGGCGCCGCACAACTGTTGCTCGCTTTACCACATCCACATGTTCCAGATTCACTCATAAGTTCAATTTACAGGTTTGTTACCAACATTTCTGCAACTACCATGCCAACCCTTTCCGCAAAATCAATAGCCTCTCCCAAGCTCCCAAGCCCAGCCCAAGCAAGCCCCCCAGCCATCACCTCACCTCATCACCGCTGACTCCCTTAATTCTTGTGCGTCATTTTGTCGCCGCCTTGTCGCTTCATCATCTCCATTAGTGTCATTCTGGCGAGCTTTCCTTTCCGGTTTTTCTCCT
>JAAUTS010000206.1 GCA_012031345.1 Blastochloris sp.
TGGATGATGTGGGGTGGTTTGTTGGTATGGGCCGGAGTGTTGTTAGGCTTGGTTTTGCGGAATTGGGCCTTGATGCTGTTCAGTCAACTTTTCATGGTCTTGACCTTGTGGCACTTTTTTTGGATTGGTCACCGAGAAGGCCGTGAGTGGGTGGGAGGCGATGATGCCATTGGCGCTGATGTTCAGTCTGGGGATGGGGTGGAAAAAGCTGCTGGGTTTAGGGTTGGAGAGTGGGGGGCAGGGAGCGGGGATTTTCCCAGGCGCTGGAGTTGGGGATTGTGATGTTTCGTTTGTTGACGATGTTGATGAGTTTGTTTTGGATTCATAGTTTTATACCGGACGTGTATCTGCCGGGGTTTTGTGGGGTTTTGGGCTTGGTGGCGGCCTTGGTGGGGTTTGAGGGATGTCAGCATTCTGCGTTATGGGTTTGGACTATTGTTGATGGGACTGGGGTTGGTGTATGTGTGGGTTGATCCGGTGCGCTGGGCGGTGACGCGCTGGACGGATTTGGGCGTGATTTTGGCTCCGGTGCTGTTGAATCTGTGGGCGGCACGAGGTGCCTGGGCCTGGCGTCCACGTTGGCAGGCGGTGTTAGAGATGGTGTTGGCCGTGTTGACCTTGTGGTGTTGGGTGTCACGTTGGGCCGGGCAAAGTGGGCTGGAGCTGAATCAGAGTGTGGTTTGGTCGCTGTTGGCACTTTTGATTTTTGTGGGGGGATTGTTCAGCAGAGAGAGGGTGTATCGACTGGCAGGTTTGGGAATTCTGGCGGTGACGCTGGGCCGGATTGTGTTTGTGGATCTTTGGCAGTTTGGAACACTGAGCCGCATTGCCAGCCTATTGGTGGCGGGGCTGGTGTTGGGGGTTTTGGGTTATATTTACAACCGATATGGGGATTGGTTGCGGAAGTATTTATGAGGAAGTTTTAGGATTGAAATTTAAAGTCTTAAGATGGTGGGTAGGAAAACATCTTTTCCTGCCTAGGGTTCATGTTAAATTCAACCTATGAAGTTGACGCGTCATCATCCTTCAATTCGTCGCTTGCAGGAGGATTTTGCCAGACGTTTGGCATTGCGCAGAATGGTTGAGAAACGGGGCTTGGCAGTCCCATCACGGTTGAAGGATAATAGTGTGAATTGGATGGAAAAGCCCGCTTCGGTGGCTGATTACCTAGAAATGAACAGGAGGATTAAGCGGAGCGAAGACTTATGGATACAAAGGTTCAGACCTTCATCGATCAGCTAAGTGCCCGGCACAGGGTGATCGTTTTGGGTGGTTTGGCTGTGATTGCCCATGGATACTCGAGACATACGCAGGATGTGGATATTTGGCTGGAGCCGATGTCTTCCGTGGAAGATTGGGTGAAGCGACTGAACGAGGTGTGTTCTGAGTTTCCTGGGAGCAGCCTGCACGGTCTTCCGAACTGGGTCAGTGTCTCAGGAGCGGAGTTGCAGACTACAGTATCCGAGACGGGGCTGGTTCGTGTTTCTGGCTTGGGCTGTGCCTTGGATATCTTTCGCAGACCGAACCAACTTGCAGAAACGCAGTTTGACCAAGTTATCCAATACGCATCCAAAAATCGGGATGGCACCTTTCTGCCGGATGCGATTGATTTGATTCAAACCAAATCCATGACCGGACGAGATAAGGGTTTACAGGATATCCTGTATCTGGAGTCTGTGGTGAGATCTGAATACAAGATCCGATTGCCTCAGGCAAGTTTGGAGGAAGCGGAGAGTATGTTGGGACGTTATTCAGAATGGCAGGTGCTGGAGGCGGCGCTAAAAAATCCTCTCAACGGCCTCAGAGCCTTGGCCCGAAGGCACTTAGAGGAATTTGCACGGGAAGGAGATCCATTTTCGAAGGCTATTTTGGAAGGTCGCGAGTTACCTTGAGGACAGTCTGGGGAGTCGTTGATTCAGCCCATGCAAGTTAATAGAAATGGATACAAGGTACATTGGAGCCTATCCGAATAAACCCTGCGGGTTATTCGGATAGGAGCTAATACTGGGGAAACATCTCTCATTTAAAAAAGTGTTCTTCGCGATTTTGACGTGTTTTTGGTCTGAAGTGTAAAGATCCAGGCGAGGATGTGAAAAGTGACAGATGAGCACATTCAAAAGCAGATAATTTGAGCTTTTGAGTAGGTTATAGGCGGGTTTGGTAGTCTGCTCATTAAGTCTTTCTTTTGGCACTTTATTAGCTAACAGCCTTTACATGAGTCATTTCCTAACAGAAGAAGATGTGCGTTCCATGATCAGGCTGGTGGGTGAGGTGGCCATGATCGAAGGGGATCACGCGGCCAAAAAACGTTATTTGATGGATGGCTTGTGTGACCTGATCGGAGCGGACAAATGGGCTTGGGGACTTTCTTGTCGCACGGTTGAAGGATCACCACAGGTTTATGTGAATTTCTTGTTTGGGGGAATGACCGAAGTGGAAGTGCCACGCCTGTTAAAAGCGGTGGAACATCCGGATATGGCCTGGGTGATTGGAGATTTCTTCAAGGAGATTGAAGAGAAGAAAACTCACTTGACCCGACTCCGTTCAGAAATAGTTGCCGATTCCGAGTTTTTGAAGACTGAGGCTTTTGATTATTGGAAAGAGGCTGACATCGGGCCAGTCATTATGTCGGTGCGACCTCTCGATGGCGAGTCCGGGAGCACGGTGGCTCTCTATCGGCGTTTCGGGAAGCCCATGTTTAGCATAAGAGAGTCAAAAATTGCCCATATTATTTTAACCGAAGTGCCTTGGTTGCATGAACTTGGTTGGCCTGAGGACCGAGGGGTCAGCGTTCCCCGCCTTTATCCCCAGCAACGCATTGTTCTGAACTTGCTTTTACAGGGAGAGGATCGCAAATCGATTGCCAGTCAGCTGGACATTTCCATCAATACCGTTTCAGGCTACGTGAAGGAGCTTTATCAACATTTCAACGTCAATTCGCAATCAGAGCTTCTGGCCCGCTTCTTTTCCGGCAATGGTGGGGACAGATAGGCGGATGAAAACGAGTGGGGTCTGATCCCATTATTTGGGTTACCCCCTGTTTTGGGGGATGGTTTGCCAGGATCAAATCTGATCACAATGCCCGCCATGGGCGATTCATCCACTCTATCCGACAAGGCTCCTTCAGCCGGGGAAAACTTCTTCATGGCGTCTCTGACCCAGCGGGAGCGCGAAGTTTTGGCTTGGATTTGGAATCCCTCCAAACCCTCCTTTTGTGAAATTGCGCGCTACATGAACATCAGCACCCGCACGGTGGAGAAACACGTCGAACGTCTTTATAAGAAAACGGGGGTGCACTCACGCAAACTATTGGAGAAATTCCGAGCCAATGAAATGATAGATGAAAACCTAAAGAACAAAAATCTTTAATATACGTAGTTTTAACCCTTTTGTTCACCTGCAAAACTATCTAAGTCAACTTAAGTAAAGGCTCTTATGATCAACCAGAAACAATTCCATCAAGCAAGGTTCAGGGCTTGTCAGGGTTTTATGACCTATGCCTTGTATTTTTGGCTTCTTTTATCTCCTGCCCAGGCTCAGAGCGTGACGGATCCGCATGCCAGCACCTGGCTCCTTGCCTGGGATTGGAAAGGGTTATGGGATTTGACTTCGTTTATGGCGGTGTCAGTGCTAGCTCTTCTGTTGATCCTGGTGGCGTTTGAGAAAATTTCTATTCAAAGACAGGCCAGGAGAAGGGCGCAGGGGACAAAACAAGGACACTAAACCATCAAGCACTGCGGTCATATTTCCATACATCCGAAGTCAACCCAAAAGTAAGCCGGAATCAATACCATAAGCTTTCCGTGGGGACAAATTCAAGATTGCCACAAATGCTTGGTTTACCAAGAAGACACGGGGTGTAGGAGTGATACCGAACTAAGTTAATCCAGCCGCTGTTCCTATCAAATAAAAGACTCCGTGTCCCCGTGGTGGAGATCGGATTTTGTATCTCTTTTAGCCACAGGCTCTCGTATCGCCTTGTTGTCTCTGGTGTTGATGAATCAACTGGCTCCTTCCTTGCTATGGCCAATCCATTCGGGGAACAGGTCGTGGCTGGTTCGGCTGATTTCGACCGGGTCGGCAGCACCCCGACGGCGAACCAGACCACGGACAAGTCTATCTGATCAACACCGCCAGTTTTGTAGCCTCGACCCATGATGTGGGTAATGCGGAATTCCTCGCCAGCGACGACAAGAGCTTCAAAATCAGCAATAAGCAATCCTCAATCCGCATTTTGGGTAAGATCAGTGTGGACGGGGGTGATTTGATCCTGATTGCTCGAACAGTGGAAAATCAGGGGGAACACAGAGCCTCCGAGGGTGCCGTGGCTTGGCGTCCACGTTGGCAGGCGGTTTTTTGGTTTTGGGTTAATATTTACAATCGATACGGGATTGGATCC
>JAAUTS010000207.1 GCA_012031345.1 Blastochloris sp.
GGTTGTATCTTTTCTTTTCCACTCTCCTTCGACTAGAGATTCTGTGTCCCATCTGTAAGGTTTGCCAGCCGATAGATGCTCTCTGATCCGCATGGAGGGGGACAATAAATCTCGCACTAAACCCATAACACTCTCAATGAGAGAGTCGTGGTTCCCAAATAAAACAAAATGGGCATGAGTCCCTTGACCAAAAACTGTGATCTCGTCTGGATATACCTCAACAGTAATAGGAAATCCCTCTGGGTCGGAAGAAGGGATGTCTAAAATGCAATGATCCCCGTCGGCATCAATTGACCAAGCGTGCCTGATTTGAGGATACTTCTCCATGACGTTTTTGGCATAGCCAATAAACTTACGGCAAAGCGCTAGATCACGATCTTCCATAACTTAAGATAACTTCAGGTTTCAGCCTCCTGAATTTCGAGGGTTGGCAAAATGCGATTGTTAGCTCTTATTCTTTTCTGGTCTAACGTATTTACTGACAAAGCGGAATTGAACCCGGTCTGTCGGGTAGACCCGCACTCGAACTTCGGCCGTATCTGATAAATGATGGTAGGATAAATTCCGGTAAAATACGGTAGTTTCTGGTTGATCATCTTTGGCTGGTTCAGTCCAAGACTCGCCAACGGGGAAATCGTGATCGGGCGGCCCTAAAATCTCGAGGGCCTGATCTAATGTTTTGATATTTTGGGTAAGCTCCATCAATCTGATTCTTTCAGTGACTGTGGGTTCAGTGAAACGTGAGGCTCTCTTCGAATCCGCAGGAGCGCGTCCGCCGCAAAAGTGGCAATAGTAGATCATGATGGAATGACTACCGTATTTGAGGTGAAACTCATTCATCTCTGCATCAAAGATAATGGGGTTCTCTGGATCTTTGGAGCATTGCCAAAGATGATCGCAGTCGCACAGGGGAGCTTCTGGATCTGGCTTTCTCATAATGTATTAAGGTCCGTCATGAACCGTGCACGTTGTTCGTTGGATCAATGACCTGGTTTGGGTTTTGCTTTCTTATGGTATTCTAAATATTCAGAGATGTGGTGATAACCCTGGCGTCTGGCATAGCACTCTGCGGGAACCTGCCATATACCTGCATACATGTCCACATCTGCGCCGTAGGCTACCAGTAGCTTGACGATAGCAAAGTGGCCACGAAAGGCTGCAATGGTGAGGGGAGTGTGAAATGTGTCATTGCTTTGTCGGACTGTAGGATCGGCACCCGCTTCAAGTAGAACACGAGCCGCATCAGTCTGACCTGAGTGCGAGGCATAGGTAAGAGCAGAATAGCCGTTCTCATCGGCCTCATCTATTTCATATCCCTCCGCAACAAGGTGTCGTAGAGTGATGACATCCCCCTTAAAGGCAGCGCTAGCCAATGGAGTCATAGCTTTTAGCCGATCAATTCAAAAGAGCCGAGAGGGCGTGGGGTTCCGTTCAGTAAAAGTTCCACCTTATGCCTGCCCGCATAATGTTGGCGCGTGGTAAGGTTCGCCAGGGAAATTTTCTTGCCGCAACGGACGCTCTCGCCGGGATCCAGTGTGAAGGTGTTTAATTTGAAAACTTTGGTGGAAGTCTTTCCTCGGGCTTTGACGAAATGCACGATGAGATCCACGAGTAATTTCTGAGGAACCGTGCCGGGGTTCCGGAGTTCAAGCTCAACACGCACGGACTCTCCGCGTTTTACTTTTTTCGGGCAAAGGGAAATTCGACTCAGTTCCACTCTGGCTTCCCTGCCATAACCGAGGAGTTTCAGTGTGTCGCGGTTTCCTTTTTTAATGGAAGAGCGCAAGGCATGGCGAACGAGTCGTTCACGTTCGGGCCCGGCATCTTTCAGCCAGTCCCGGCAGATTTTATTCAGGAGATCCGGATGATCCTTGCCGATGTCGTTGAGGTTGTTGGCTATGGAGCGGCGGACATAAAGCTCGGGGTCGTCCTTAAGCTGTTCCAGCAACTCCAGCACGGGTGCGGGATTTTTTTGGAAAGAGGGCAGGCGACTGGCCCAGGGGAGGCGGGGTCGGGTGCCTTCAGAGACAAGACGTCGGACGTGTTGATCCGGGTCGCGGGTCCATTTTTCAAAACTTGCAGGGTGCGTTTTTCGTGGTGAATCAAAAACGCGCGGATGCTGAACTCTGCCGTGAACAAACGGGTCAGATGATGCTGGGCCTGCATGGAGACTTCAAAATGATCCAAGCCATATTCCGAAACAAAACAGGTATGGGGAAGATAAAGAAAGGAAGTGATGGGATTTCCGGCGGAACTTGCCATCCGCTGCTCGGGGCAGGAGGCCATGAGAATGGTCAGAGCGCGGGGATAATCTTTCGGCAAATGATTTCTCAGGCATTGCGCGATCCGTTTGCCCCGCGCCAAGAGGTTGAGGGAATCAAAATCCTGCAGAGTTTCTTTTAAAAAAGCTCTGGCTAGAAAGTCAGGATGGACTTGAGTAATGTCTGAGGCGATCCGACGCGGGATTTCCGGTCCATAATGATTCCTCAGGGGTTCGGCCATGGCGGAGCGGGGATTTTAACGTTTCCTGCCGCCGATCAATCCCCCCAGGACCCCACGCACCAGATTCCGGCCCACGCTGGAGCCGATGGAGGAGCCCACGCTGCGGATGATGGTTTTGGTCAATACTTCACCCATGGAATCCGGTGGACGTCCCACCGGACGGCGGGGTTCGGTGGCTTGCCGTGTGCTACGAGGAGTGGGAGCCTGGGTTGAGCCGGATCCCAGGGCATCCGCCAAATCCGGGTCGGTGTTTTGGGTTTGGCCCGGGCTGGAAGGGAGGGGCGGCGGAGCCTGTTCCCGGGCTTTTCGTAACATCTCGTAGGCGGACTCACGGTCCACCAGGGTTTCGTAACGTCCGGAATAGGGGGAAACCTTGAGTTGTTCCGCGCGCTCCGCGTCGTCCAGGGGACCGATCCGGGATTCCGGTGGGGCGATGAAAACTTTTTGCACAATTCCCGGCGTGCCGTTTTCGTCCAACACCGAGACCAAAGCCTCACCCACCGCGAGTTCCGTAATGACTTCAGTGACGGAAAAGGCGGGGTTGCTGCGGAAGGTTTCGGCGGCGGCCCGCACGGCCTTTTGATCCTTGGGGGTGAAGGCACGGAGCGCGTGCTGGACGCGGTTGCCGAGCTGGCCTAGCACCGTCTCTGGCAGATCGACCGGGTTTTGGGTGATGAAGTAGATGCCGACACCCTTCGAACGGACGAGGCGGACGACCTGCTCCACTTTTTCGATCAAGGCCTTGGGGGCCTCGTTGAAGAGAAGGTGGGCTTCATCAAAGAAAAAGACCAGGCGCGGCGCGTCGAGGTCGCCCACTTCCTCCAGATCCTCGAAGAGTTCCGAAAGCAGCCAAAGCATGAAGGTGGCGTAAAGCCGGGGTTGTTGGATCAACTCGCGGGCGTCGAGCACATGGACCAGGCCGTGGCCGGAAAAATCCCGCCGCATCAGATCACGGATTTCCAGGGCAGGTTCGCCAAAGAAACCGCTGCCGATTTGTTCCTCCAACACTACCAGTTTACGTTGCAGGGTGCCGAAGGTGGAGCTGGAAATTTTGCCGTAGTCGGCGGCGTAGTTCTTGGCATTTTCCGTCATCCACCCGCACATGGCCTGGAGGTCCTTGATGTCGAGCAGGAGCAGACCTTTGTCATCGGCAATTTTGAAGATGAGATGCAGGGCATCCGCCTGGGCATCGCTGAGTTCGAGAAGACGGGCCAGCAGGAGGGGGCCCATTTCCGAGACGGTGGTGCGGATGGGGTGACCTTGCTTACCTTTGAGATCCCAAAAGACGGCGGGAGTCGGACGTTGCTGGTAGTTCTTGAGTTGGAGAAGCTGGACGCGGGCATCAATCTTGGGATGACTTTTTCCAGGCCGGGCCAGGCCGGCCAGATCGCCTTTGACATCGGCAGTGAAGACGGTGGTGCCGAGCCGGGAGAATCCCTCAATTAGAGTTTGCAAGGTGACGGTTTTCCCCGTGCCCGTGGCCCCGGCGATGAGGCCATGGCGGTTGCCCATGCGGGGCGTGAGATGGACAGCTTGTTGATCCTGGGTGGCGCCGATGAGAAAGGGTTGGATGGACATGCGGGCAGACTATCCTGATCCGCCGACAAAGGGCAATCAAAGTGCGAGCGTGAAGGTGGAGAAAATACTTATTTCCAAAGACTTGTATCTTTGATTTGACTGGTTGATTCGGGTAAAACTTGATCACTGGTTGACCCCGCAGGCTGCGCGGCTGCGGGGTCATTAGTTCGTCGGGGAGAAGGTCGTTCTAGGACTGGAGTCTTTGAACTCGTGGGTCAGCTCGACCCT
>JAAUTS010000048.1 GCA_012031345.1 Blastochloris sp.
AACGTTATGCGTTGATGGAATTTGTGCCTGGGGACGAACCGGAAGCTTTTTTAAGGGACGCGGCGGTGTTGAAGTCGTGGTTGAACGGGCTGGAGGGGGGCGTAGAAAAAAAGCGATTCTGCGGCAAACGGGCCCGGTTCATGCTTATTTGGGTTTATGAAAAAGCTGCGACGTCATGCTGCGGGCCGGATCAAAGGCAAGGGGGCACTCAAAAGTGGTTTGGTGGTGCTGCCAGCCTGGCTGGGAGGCTCGGATCATTTTCCCCAACCCATTGTGTTCCGAACCAGTTGGGGTTCTGATCGTCCGCGTCAGGGTCAGATGATCCTGGGCGTTTGTCGGGGATTTTAAACCGGAGAAGGAAGGGATAACTGCGTATGGCTATTTCCTTGTCATTTTCATCAGGCCGTAGTTTTCTAGCATATGCTGTTTCGTAAATATCAGACCGAAGGTTTCTTCGATGAGATGTTTACTGCGGCGGGCAAAGTCCGCCCGCATTACAAAACCCTGAAGCAGCGTTTTGATGAACTTTCCTTGAAGGAGTTCGATCAGAAACGGCAGTCGGTGGATCTGAGTTTCATGAGGTTGGGCATCACCTTCACGGTTTATGGGGACAGTGAGGGCACGGAACGCATTTTTCCTTTTGATTTGGTGCCGCGCATCATTCCCAAGTCGGAGTGGGAATATCTGGAGCGTGGTTTGGAGCAGAGAATCACCGCGCTCAACATGTTCCTGCGCGATGTGTATCATGAGCAGCGCATTTTGAAAGAGGGGGTGATTCCGGCTTCCTACGTTCTTTCCGCCAAACATTTCCGTCCGGAGTTCATGGGCATCAAGGTGCCCAGAGATATTTACATCCATATTTGCGGGACGGATTTGATCCGGGACGAAAAAGGGGAGTATCTGGTTCTGGAAGACAATGGCCGTTGTCCCTCCGGGGTTTCTTACGTGATGGAAAATCGTCAGGCCATGAAACGTGCTTTCCCGAATTTGTTTGAGAGTGCCGGGGTGCGTCCGGTGGATTCTTATGCCCATGATTTGTTGAACACGCTTCGTTACGTGGCGCCGAATGGGAAGGATGATCCGACGGTGGCGGTGTTGACGCCGGGGATTTACAACAGCGCGTATTTTGAGCACTCCTTTCTGGCCAAGGAAATGGGGGCTCACATTGTGGAAGGGGGGGATCTGCTGGTGCGGGACTCCAAGGTTTACATGCGAACCACGCGGGGACTCGAGCAGGTGGATGTGATTTATCGCCGCATTGATGATGACTTTTTGGATCCCTCGGTTTTCCGCCCTGACTCCGCCCTGGGAGTGCCCGGCCTGGTGAATGCGTATCGCGCGGGCAACGTCAGCCTGGCCAACTCGATTGGCACGGGCGTGGCGGATGACAAGGTCATGTATTATTTTGTGCCGCGTATGATCAAATTTTATTTGGATCAGGAGCCGATCATTCCGAATGTTCCGACCTATCTGGCGTCGGAAAAAGAGGATTACAAATACATCATGGAAAATACGGCCAAGCTGGTGGTCAAGTCGGCCAATGAGGCGGGGGGTTATGGGATGTTGATCGGACCCAAGGCGACTGCGGCGGAGGTCAGAGAGTTTCAAAAGAAAATCAAAGCTGAGCCTCGTAATTTCATCGCCCAGCCCACCATTTCCCTCTCCCGTCACCCGACCTTTTCTGATCTGAGTCAGATGGAGGGGCGGCACATTGATTTCAGGCCATATATTTTATACGGAGACAAGATCCGCATTATGCCGGGGGGATTGACCCGCGTGGCTCTGAAAAGAGGTTCTCTGGTGGTGAACTCATCCCAGGGCGGCGGAAGCAAGGACACCTGGGTTCTTTATGGAGATGAATGAGATGATGGATGTGCTCTCGACTGTCGGCTGCCTGTTATTAGTAACACCAATTGATTTTTTTATGTTATCCCGTGTCGCCAACTCGCTCTTTTGGATGAGCCGCTACCTGGAAAGGGCGGAGAGCATCGCGCGTATTGTGGATGTGAATCTTCAGTCCCTGCTGGACTACAAGACGCTGGACGACAAGAGCCTGAAGGAGCAGTGGGGGCCACTGGTCAAGACCTTGGGGGATGAGGAGACCTTTGCCAAATTATACAAAAAGGAGGATAGCCGTGCAGTGACGGAGTTCCTGACCTTTAATGAGTCCAACCCGAATTCCATTCTGTCCTGCATTGTCTCAGCCCGGCACAATGCCCGTTCCGTGCGGGACCAGATCTCACTGGAGATGTGGGAGGAAATCAACCGGCTTTATCTCTTCATCCGCTCCAAGAGCACGCGGAATCTTTGGCAGCAGAGTCCGTATGATTTTTATCGTGAGGTGAAACAAAGTTCCTACACGCTACAAGGTCTGGCCAGTGCCACCACGGTGCATGATGAGGGCTTGGAGTTCGCCATGATGGGTCGGTTTTTGGAACGGGCCGACATGACGAGCCGGATTCTGGATGTGAAACATGGTATTCTTTCCATGACCGAAGCCAGCGGAGCGGATCTCGGATTCCAGAGCATCCAGAGCGCGGCGGTGCTTCGTTCTTCGAGCGCCTATGAGGCATTTCAGCATGTGTATTCCTCCCAGATCACCCCGGTTCAGGTGGCGGAGTTTTTGCTTTTGGCCGACTCCTTTCCGCGTTCCGTGCGGTTTTGCATGAGAACCTTCGATCATTTCCTAAGAAAGATGTCAGGCTCCGCTCCGGGTCAATTTGTGAATGAAGCGGAGAAGTTGTCCGGGCGTTTGGTGGCGGAGTTGAACTACACCACGATCGAAGAAGTGATGGGAATCGGCCTGCATGAATACATCGACAGCATTCAATTGAAACTGAATGAGATCGGTCTGGCCATGTTCGAGAGCTACATTCTTTATCAGAAAACCGAGCTGGAGGAGGAGATCCGGATGCAGCGCCAGGTGCAGCAGCAGTAAGCGGTCGGTTTTTCTTTCAATTTGCCAAGCGGGAGGCAAACGCTAGTCAAAAGATATGCCTACATCCATTGTTACCGGCGGTGCCGGGTTTCTCGGTTCCCATTTGACGGACAAACTTTTGTCGGAGGGTCATCAGGTCATCGGTATCGACAATCTTCTCACCGGCAACACGCGCAACATTGAGCATCTGGCGGGCAATCCCAACTATCGTTACATCAAGCAGGATGTGACGGAATATCTCTACATCCCCGGTGAGATTGATTTCATTTTTCACTTTGCCTCCCCGGCCAGTCCGATTGATTATTTGGAGCTGCCCATTCAGACACTCAAGGTGGGTTCGCTGGGCACCCACAAAACTCTGGGTTTGGCCAAGGCCAAGAAAGCCAAGTTTTTGTTGGCCTCCACTTCGGAGTGTTACGGGGATCCGCTGGTTCATCCACAAAAAGAGGATTATTGGGGCAATGTCAACCCCATCGGGCCTCGCGGCGTCTATGATGAAGCCAAGCGTTTCGCCGAGGCCATGACGATGGCCTATCATCGCACCCACGGGGTGGACACTCACATTGTCCGCATCTTCAACACCTATGGACCGCGGATGCGCCTGCGGGATGGGCGGGTGGTGCCCGCCTTCGTCAGTCAGGCCCTGAAGGGCCAGCCTTTGACGGTGTTTGGTGACGGGGGTCAAACCCGCAGCTTTTGTTACGTCTCGGATTTGATTGAAGGAATTTACCGTCTCTCCCAGGCCGACTTTCATGAGCCGGTCAATATTGGTAATCCCAACGAGATGACGATCAAACAATTCGCCGAGCAGATCATCAAGATCACGGGCAGTGCCAGCACGATTGATTATCGGCCCCTGCCGGTGGATGATCCCAAGCAGCGTCAGCCGGACATCACGCGGGCCAAGAGTTTGTTGAACTGGGAGCCCAAGGTGGGATTGGAAGAAGGTCTGACCAAGACCATTGACTATTTCCGCGGGTGTTTGGATCAGGAGTGAGATGCGGCCTGCTGCGACCATGTTTGGCGGATTCAGGGTCGGGCTGCTGCCAGTTTTTGTGCTGGCCGGGCTGATGGCTCTGGAGTCGGCCCGGAGTCAGAATGCGGCCACCGACAGCGATCAACGCTACAAAAGTTCCCTGCTCCTTTCCAATGTCACCGAGTTGATCCGCGAGGAGTATGTGGAAGCGGATCAGGTGGGTTATTCGGAGCTGACCTATGCGGCGTTGGAAGGGATGTTGAACTCACTCGACCCTTACTGCGAGTTTTTGGATCCGCAGCGTTATTTGGAAATGAAGAATGAGACGGAAGGGGAGTTCGGCGGTTTGGGAATTTATGTGGGTATGCAGGACAGCCGGAATCTGGTCATCAACATGCCGATTGAGGGCACCCCGGCTTTCCGGGCGGGGATGATGCCGGGGGATTGGATTGTTAAAATCAATGACACGCCCACCAAGGGGCTGAGCCTGAACGAAGCCATCCGTCTGCTGCGCGGCAAAGTGGGGGATGCCATCAAGCTCTTGATCTATCGCCCCTCGGTCAAGGAGACGCATGAATTTGTGCTGGTCCGGGAGATGGTCACCATCCCCACAGTGCGTGGGAGCCGGATTCTGAATCCTGGAGAAAGTGGGCCGGACAAGATTGGCTACATACGGATCAGTCAATTTGGAGAAAGAACCCTGGACGATTTTGACCGGGCCATGAAACAGTTGCAGGGGGAGGGCATGAATGCGCTTGTGCTGGATTTACGCAACAACCCCGGAGGCCTGTTGGACATGGCGGTGCAAGTGGCTGGACGCTTTACGGTGGAGGGCACGCCGATTGTCTCAACGGAAGGCCGCTTCGGAGCCTCGGGCCGGGCCGTGTTTACTGCCCGGGGTCGGGATCATTATCCACGCCTGCCTATGGTGATACTGGTCAACCGACACAGTGCCAGCGGTGCGGAAATTGTGGCGGGGGCTCTGAAGGATTTGGGCCGGGCCGTGTTGATCGGGGAAACGACCTACGGTAAAGGTTCCGTTCAAACAGTTCAGCCCTTGGAAGTTTCCCTGGACAAACCCGTGGCAGTGCGTTTGACCACGGCCCACTACTACACTCCCAGTCGCAAACCCATTCACAAAGTCGGCGTCCCTCCTGACATAGAGGCTCCGGTGTCCATCGAAGAGGAGCAGGCCATTCTGCGCCGTCAAAATTGGCACATGCTCACCCCGCAGGAACGCCAGGAACTGGAAAAAATCAACGACCTGCAATTGGATCGCGCCGTGGCGGTCTTAAAAGGGATCCGTTACTACACGGAACGGCGGGGATCACCCTCTCCTCCGTAACTGAACCCATGCGTATTCTGGCGGTTGAAACCTCCTGTGATGAAACGGCGGTGGCTCTGATGGAGCTTCAGGGGGGCGTCGCGCATGTGGTGCATCAGGAAGTCGCCTCACAAATTGAGCAACACCGTCCTTTTGGCGGAGTGGTTCCGGAACTGGCCACGCGCCAACATCTGCTCCATCTGGACCCCATGATTCGCGCGCTGTTGGAGAAAACCAATTGCGCCTTGCCCGATCTGGATGGCTTTGCCGTCACCCAGGGCCCTGACTTGCCTCGGCACTGCTGGTCGGTATGTCCTACGTTAAAGGCCTGGCCTTGGCCACGGACAAACCCTGGGTGGGCGTCAATCATCTGGAAGGTCATTTGATTTCCCCTTTTCTCAGTGAAACCTGTGCTCCGATCTATCCCCACATCGCGCTGATTGTCAGCGGGGGACACACTCAGTTGCTTCAAGTATTGGCATGGGGTCACTACGAACTTTTAGGTGGCACCTTGGACGACGCGGTGGGTGAGGCCTTTGACAAAGTGGCCAAGATGCTCAAGCTGCCTTATCCGGGAGGTCCACAGATTGAAGTGTTGGCTCGGAACGGAAATCCGCAAAGCCATGCCTTGCCCCGGAGCATGTTGGAATCTGGAGACCTGAGTTTCAGTTTCAGCGGTTTAAAGACCTCGGTCCGCGTTTTGTTGGAAAAGGAGCCGGACATTCTGGATTCTTCCGAACGAGTGGCCGACCTATGCGCTTCGTTTCAGGAGGCGGTGATCGAGGTGTTGACCCTGAAAACCCGAAAAGCCTTGCGCTCGCGGGGCGTCAGGCTTTTGACCCTGAGCGGCGGAGTCAGTTGCAATCAGGCCTTGGTGACCTCACTCCGGGAAATGTGTGCTCGGGAATCGATCCGCTTTCTCACCGCCACCCCAAGATTCAGCACCGACAACGCCGCCATGATCGGAGCCGCCGGACTCCTGCACCTCGCTGCCGGAAGAAGCAGTCTCTGGGATCAGGACGTTGACCCCAACTTGAAGTTAGCGAATGGTTAGTAAAATATCAGGTCACTACTGAACTGTGAGTTTTCATGGATCGGCTCATGGGATGGGAAAGCTTGCCAACCACGGAGGGAGTTCAGTCAGGGCTTGGTGGGTGTTGAGGGGGAGGACGGGGAGTTGGCAGAGGTCTTCCAGGATGGCGGGGTTGGTGGTGCTGGCCAGATCGTCAGGACATTGATGGAAGTTCATGACGATACCCGCGATGCGGCAACCGCTGGCCTGGATGCTTTCAATGCTGAGCAGGGAATGGTTCAGGGTGCCCAAGGCTGCGCTGGCAACCAAAATGACGGGCAGTTGGAGGTCGCTCGCCAGATCCCGCATCCAATAGTTTTGGTGATGGGCACCAGCCAGCCTCCCGCTCCCTCGATGAGAAAGGGGCCGGGATGAAGGCGGGTCACTTGGTGGATTTGGTTCAAGGTCTCGGCAGGATCGAGCAGTCGTTCCTCCACCACGCAGGCCGCGTAAGGGGAAAGAGGCGGAAGCAGATGAACCGGATTGATTTGGTTCAAACTCAAGGTTTCTTCGTTGGCCCGTGCCATTTCCTCCGCATCGGTCCTTTCTCCGCAACAGTAGGGTTTCAGCGCCAGCGCGGGAATGCCCAGTTCACGGTATCGGGAGGTCAGGCGGGTGGTGAAAAATGTTTTTCCGACACCTGTGCTGGTTCCAGTGATAAAAAATCCTCTCATACTCAATTTAATATTTTGAAGCTTAGTATTCTAAGAGCCGGGGAGAATCTCATGGATACCTTGATGAAGCGCAAGCATCATCCGGACGATTTCGTCGTCTGTGCTGCCATAGGGAGGCATGAGGAGAAGGACATCGCCCACCGGACGAGTGAGGAGTCCGTGACGGATGGCGGCCTGACAGACTTGGGCGCCGTCCGCAGGCTGGGATTCAGGCCTTGACCTGTTGTTTTGTCAGCCACCAGTTCGATGGCCAGAATAGTTCCTTCGCGTCGGACATTACCCACCTGGGGATGAGTGAGAAAAACCTGGGATTCTTGCTCCATCCATTTCCCCATGCGTTCCCGATGAGTTTGGTGGTGAAGCGTCTCCAACAGGTCGAAACTGGCCAGAGCAGCGGCGCAACCCAGAGCGTTGCCTGTGTAGCTGTGACCATGATAGAACGTGCGGGAGAGATCACCCCGGAAGCCGTCCACAATTTCTTCCGTGACCAGCGTGGCGGCGAGGGGAAGGTATCCTCCGGTCAGACCTTTGGCCAAAGCGATAAGGTCCGGGCGGGTCGGCGGCTCGTGTTGGAACGCGAAGAGCGGGCCGGTGCGGCCAAAACCGGTCATCACTTCATCCAGAATGATTTTGGCCCCCGCCTCGCGGGCCAGTCGGGTGGTGATTTCAAGAAATCCAGGCGGATGCATGATGAATCCGGCGGCTCCTTGAACCCTGGGTTCGAGCACATAGCCCGCGAGCCGGGGACCAATCTGTTGCAAAACTTTTTTAAATTCGACAATGACGGCATCTTCTTCCCGGACTGGGTTGGAGGAATTCCATGGGCAGCAATAGCGGGAGGGTGCGGCAAATTTGTAGGTTTCAAACAATAAATTTCCGTAATGACGATGAAAGACGGGGCTATGGCCCAGGCTCATGGCTCCGATGGTGTCACCGTGGTAGGCGGAATCGAGACTGAGAAAAAGTTGACGTTCGACCTGACCGTTTTGTTGAAAATATTGCCAGACGATTTTAAGGGCGGCTTCCATGGCCGTGGAGCCGTCGTCAGAGAAAAAGCAGCGTGAAAGCCCGGTGGCTTGGCAAAGTTTTTCTGCCAGACGAGGGGCCAACTCGTTGCTGAGGCCCAGAAAGGAGGAGTGTGCGATGCGATCCAACTGGTTTTTGATGGCGTCATTGATTTCCGGTCGGGCATGACCGTGCAGGTTGGTCCAAATGGAGGAGTTGCCGTCCAGATAGGCCTGACCTTTTTCATCCCATAGGGTGGAACCCTGGCCACGGGTGATGATGATGGGTTGGTGTGCTTCATCCAACCAAAGGTCCAGGGGAGTGAAGGGATGCCAGAGATGACGTTTGTCGAGTTCGGTTAAGCTGAGAGAGGACATGGGCAGCGAGAAAGGTTGAACAATATTTCAGTTGTGCAATGCCTGGATAAGACGCTGAATTTCTGCAGCGTCATGCGTGCTGTTGAGAGTGAGGCGAAGTCGGGCCGAACCCCGGGCCACGGTGGGGTGGCGAATGGCGGGCAGAAGAAAGCCCTGTTCCTGGAGTCTGAGCGAATGTTGCAGGGCCTGATCTTCCGGGCCGATATGGAGGGGAATGATGGGGGAGTTTCTTTTTTGAACCCGAAAAGCCGGGGGAAGATCGGAAGAGTGAAATTGATCGATGTTGGAAAAAAGTTTTTTACGTAATTGAGCGCCTTCCTCGGATTGAATGATCTGTAAAGCGGCGCTGGCGGCGGCGGCCAGCAAGGGTGGAGTGCCTGTGGTGAACAGGAAGGAACGCGCGCGGTTGAGCAGGAGTTGGATCAAGTCCGCTGAACCTGCGATGAAACCGCCGCTGCAACCGACAGCCTTGCTCAAGGTTCCCATCTGCACCTCGACCCGTTCGGTCAAACCCAGCTCGGCCACCAAGCCGCGTCCTTGGGAGCCGTAGAGTCCGCTGGCATGGGCTTCATCCACCATGAGGCAGGCCCCGAAACGTTCTTTGAGCGTGACCAGCTCGGGCAAGGGTGCGAAATCGCCGTCCATGGAGTAGAGGGATTCCACCACGATAAGTCGTTTGCCGGATTCGTTTTGGTAGGCCTTGAGCAGATTTTCCAAGGCGTTCAGGTCATTATGAGGAAAAACTCGGAAGCGGGCACCGGAAAGTTTGGCCCCGTCGATCAGGCAGGCGTGGGCCAGTTTGTCGAGGATCACCGTATCTCCCGCTTCAAGCAGGGCGGGGAGGCAACCCGTGGCGGCGGCGTAGCCCGTGGGAAAAACCAGGGCGGCCTGCGTTTGTTTGTAAGCGGCGAGGGAATGTTCCAGCTCTTGATGAGCGGGATGATGCCCGGAGATGAGCCGGGCGGCACCTGCTCCGAGGCGGGCTTCGTCTGACAGTGAGGCCACTGCGGCACTCAGGAGGGCGGGGTGTCGGCTCAGACCGAGGTAGTCGTTATCGCAGAATGCAAGAAGATGTGGATCGGGGAGGCGGAGTTGGCGTTGACGCGACTGAGTGTGATCTTCCTTCACGTTTCGGCTCAACCAACTGAGAAAGGTCTCGTTCATGGAGCATGGTGGACGGGAGTCCGGTGGGTCAGGGTTGATCCGGGAGTTCGGTCAGGAGGGAGAGGTTGGCGATGCCAGCCTCCTTGGAGGCATCCATGACTTTGACGAAGAGGCCGAGAGGAACGCTGGTGTCGGCCTTGAGAGCAAACAGAGGTTTGGTGAGACCCGACTGGCGGTTCTTAAGAATTTGAGTGAGTTGATTAAGGGGGACTTCCTCCGTGCCGACAAAGATTTTTTTATCTTTGGTGACGAGGATGAGAACAGGTTCCTCCGGTTTCTCGGTTTCGGTCCCGGTGGTGGATTCGGGAAGTTGGATTTCGACTTCCGGTTGATCTTTTTTGAATTCGGTCGTGACGATAAAAAAGATGAGTAGGATGCAGAGGATATCGATCAACGAGACGATGTTGATAACGGGAGGACGTTTGCTTTTGGTGTAGAACTGCATGGCTGGAAGGGCGGAGGGTGGCTGGAGATCAGGATTCCTTGGGGGCTTCGAGGTAGAGTTTGGTCAAGAGATCCATGCAGATGGTTTCCATCTCGACGGCCATGGCTTCAATTTTTTTTGGTGTAGTAGCTGTGGGCGATGACGGAAGGGATGGCCACGACCAAGCCGGCCACGGTGGTGTAGAGGGCTTCGGAAATCCCTTTGGCGATGAGCAGGTTGTCCGAGCCTCCGGTGCCGCCGATGTTGGAGAAAATGGCGATGAGGCCGGAGACCGTGCCGAGCAATCCGAGGAGGGGAGCGATGCCGATGGTGATTTCCAGGACGATCAGGCCACGTTCGAGACGGGTGATTTCGCGGCGGGCCTGGGTTTGAACCGCTTCTACGTTTTCCGCCTTGGACCAGGGCAGATGTTCGAGGCAGATGCGGACGAGCCGGGCCAGGGTGGTGCGCCCAGGGGCGGCGAGGCTGGCGACTTCCGAGGAGCTTTGACCAATTTTCAGAGTGAAGATGGCGCGGTAAAGATTTTCTGCGATGACATGGCCGCGGCGCAGGGCCAGGCCGCGCTCGATGATGAAGCCGACGGAGACGATGGAGAGGAGAACGAGAGGCACCATGAAGATGCCGCCTTCGCTAAAAAAACTGGTGATGGTGGTGAACATGTTGATGAAAGGTAGAGGCTAAAGGCGCGGGGGAAGTGAGAAATTGGTGGGAGGAGAGGCTGGCTCAATAAATGGTGAAGGTAACTTCCTCCCAATAGTAATCGCCCAATTGTTCCTGCATGGATGGGGGGAAGGGATCGAGTTGTCCGCGCAGTTCGAGGATAGAGCGGCGGGAGACGGCGATGAGGGCGGTGTGGCTGGAGCCTTCCGCGATTTGCAGGTCGGAAATTTCACCGTTGGAACTGACTTTGAAACGGATTTTGACAATGCCCACACTGACTTGGGAGGAGCCTTCCCGAACGTAGATATACCAGCGGGAGCCGATGGCGCGGTAGAGTTTGGCTTTGTAGCGGCCCATGTCACTTTCCTGCACGCCGAGGGAGGAGTTGTTAGTGACGGCGGCGGAACCGTCGATGGTGGTGGCGCGTTTTTGAGCTGAGAAGGTGGCGGGAGGGGTGGAGGCGTCCGTGGTGTTGGCTTGGGCTGCGGTGGCTTCCTGGGTTTTGGCCGAGGGTTGGGTGCGGGGTTTGTTGTTCACGCTGACCAGACCGCTGCTGCGCAGCGGAATGTTTTGGGGCAGCTCGCGACTGGTGGCCTCTTTGGTTTGATCAGATTGTTTGGCCTGTTCGCTGGGCTCTTTGCGTTGTTGGGCAGGTGGGGCGGGTTGACCTTCCAACTCAGGCGAGAACTCCTGGTCCCGCAAGGTCATGCCGCGCACTTCAACGCCGACTTGATTGGGCAGGGCGGGGTTGCCTTGTCCTTGGGTTTTACTGCTGGCCAGGGTGTTGGCTTCCCCCTCGAAGGGAGTGGGTTGGGGTCGGGTGGTCAGGATGGACTCGGAGGTGTCGGCAAAAAGACGTTGTTGGGTCAGGGCTTCCGGTGCGGCGGGTGGTGGCGTGGGCACCAGATTCAAGGTGATTTTGTTGGGCTTGGGTGGGTTGGGTCGGGTCTGCGTGCTTTGAAAAAGAAGGTAGGCCAGAACGACGAGAAGAACATGGAGCAGGCAGGAGACCGCGAAGATGCCGCCAAACTTTGGGCGTGGCGATCCTCCTCCAGTCGGGCCTCCATATACATAGCGTCACGATAGCACAGGAGAGCTTTCTGTACAAGAGGGATCGCAAGACCGCGCGGATGTTTTTCTGCTTCCCAGCCACGCACAAACCCGTTAGAGAGTTTCCGCATGGGACTACTCGATTCACTGGATTTGACCAAACAAATTGAGGAAAAGTCCGAGTACAAAGAGAAACTACAGAAGTATCAACTGGAGCTGTTGATGTTGCAGCGCAAACTTCTGGAGTCCCGCCTGAATGTGATGATGGTTTTTGAGGGGCCGGATGCGGCGGGCAAGGGCGGGGTGATCAAGCGCTTCAACGAACATCTGGATCCGCGCCATATCCGGGTTTATTCCACGGTCAAACCCACCAACGAGGAGTTGCGGCACCATTACCTCTGGCGCTTTTGGACCAAGACACCCGGTCAGGGTGAGATCGCGATTTTTGATCGTAGTTGGTATGGCCGGGTTCTGGTTGAGAGGGTGGAAGGTTTTGCCACCAAGACAGAATGGAAACGGGCCTATGAAGAAATCAATCAATGGGAAAAAACGATGGTCGATAACGGCACCATCCTGTTGAAGTTTTATCTTCAGATCACCAAAGAAGAGCAGTTGATCCGTTTTAAAAAGAGGGAGGAAGATCCCTACAAGCGCTGGAAGATCAATGATGAGGATTGGCGCAACCGCGAGAAATGGGCCTTGCACAATGAGGCGGCGGAGGAAATGTTTGAGAAAACCTCGCCCGGACACGCTCCCTGGCATCTGGTGGAGGGTAATTTCAAATGGCACGCACGGGTCAAGGTACTGCGCCAAATTGCCAAAACCATGACCTTGGCTTTGGGCTGATCTTGCGATGAGTGTGGAGCTTCCCCAGCGGCCCGAGTGGGTTTCACGTATCAAGGTCTTTTTTTATGACACAGATGCAGCCGGAGTGGTGCATAACGTGGCTTACCTGCGCCTGATCGAGCAGGCCCGTTCGGAGTTGGCGGAGCATTTGGGTTGGAAATTGAGCGAGATGAAAGGGGAGGGAGACTGTCCGGTGGTGGCCCGGACGGAGATTGATTATCTCAAACCCGCCCGCTTGGGGGACACGCTGGAGATCCAGGCACAACTCAGCAGGTTGGAAAAAGTTCGTTTCTGGATCGACTTCGTCCTGCGTCGCGAGGGCGATACGACGGTTCTGGTCAAAGCCCGGCAAATGATGGTGACCGTCTCTCTGGGCACCATGCGCCCCCGCCCCCTGCGCCGGGAGTGGATTGAGCGCTGGCCGGAGTTGGGCTGAAATCAGGAGGGAAAGCTCATGCGGGTTCGGGCAGACTTAAATATGCCGTGAATCCGCTTCGTTCTTTTCGGCGTAACCACTTTCCTGGCGTTGGTGGTTGACCTCATTCTTTTTGACGTAGGCTTGGAAGACGTCGTCGGCGGTCATGCCCAGGCATTGGGCGATGGAGATGAGAAAATGGAAGAGGTCGATGACTTCCACCCGTGCGTTTTGTTCGTCGAATTTCTGATATTTCGCCCACCATTTCCAGGGGACGCTATCGATCAGTTCCGCCATTTCCTGGCTCATGGCCCGGGTGTAATTCAAAACCCATTTGGTCTTTTCCTCCTCGCTCAGGTGGTCGAGATCCACGCCGATTCGTTTGTTCAGAACGGCTTGTAGCCGGAAGATTTCGTGCAGCTTGTCAGGTTCGCTCATAGCAAACAGTTGTGGGGAAGGTGAAGCCCGGAGGCAATAGGAAAGTCAGGGCAAACGCACTTTAAATTGCATGACGACAAAGTCTTGGATTTAACGTAGCGCGGGCATCTTGCCCGCTGGGTTGGGCGTCCCGCCCGGCCCTGCATGGGAGCCAAAAAAGACAGCCGGGCAAGATGCCCGCCAAAGCGGGCGGGACGCCCGCGCTACGGCTGAATTTTAATACGTTAGCCCTGCTCTCCCCTCCGCAGCAGGCTTGTCAGCCCCATGCATTTCACTAGACTTCATGAGTGAACACCCTGACATTTCCTTGGCCCAGACTACTCCCCCTCCTTGCGCTCTGCTTTTCTCTCCCTGTTCTTTTTAATGCTTGTGGTAAAAAACGGGCCTTGCAGGAGTCGCCGCCTCTGCTGGTGATTCTGAGCGACTACGGCAATCGCGACGCTTATCTGGCCCGGATCAAAGGGGATCTGCTCAGCCTGCATCCCAGACTTCAGTTGGTGGATCTCAGCCAGGACATCAGCTTCTCCAGTCTGGCCGAGGCTGGTTACCTTGTGGATAAAGCCGCCCGGAGTTTCCCCCCCGGCACCATCTTCCTGGGCATCATGGACCCCGGACTCGATCCTGTCTCCCCTCCTATTCTCATTCATACCCGTGAAAATCGATATTTGATCGGACCGGACAACGGACTCTTCACCCATCTGGTGGATCGGGAACTGGTGCAGTCTGCCCACTCCCTGAATCTGGAGCCGTCGAACCCCATTCCCTTGCAAGGCAATCCCATGCCGCAGGGAAAAAATCCTTACGTCTTGGCGGTGGACCTTTTGTTGCGAAACACCGATCCCGATCAACTCGGCGTCAAGCTCAAGCAGATCAACCGACTCAAACTTCCCAGTGCCACCAGCCTGGGCAACAAAACCACCGGACAAGTGCTCCATGTCGGACGCTACGGCAACATCATCACCAACATCCGTCCTGACATGATCCCGGAACAAGCCCAGGGCAAACTTTTGAAAATCTCCTTCAAGACGCGCACGATTTCCGCTCCCTTTCTTAACAAAGCCCAAGATTACCCCAGCGATCGCATTTTCTGCCGCATCAATGCCGACGGCGAGTTTGAGATGCTCTCCCGTGTCGGCAGTGCCGCGGCCCAGTTGGGAATCAAAAGCGGAGAAACGTTGAGCATCCAACACTAGGAAACCGCAAAGACACAAAGGTCGCGAAGAAAAGTCGGTTTTTTACAGAGGAATTGTTTTCTTTCTTAGCGGTCATCGCGTCTAGGCGGTTAAATCAGTTTTCAGTGTTCAGTATTCAGCAACTCGAAACCCGGAACTTCCTTTCCCCGCCCTCTCCAGCTTGTATTCACCGGGTCTCCCGTCCCTATACCCCGCTCTTTGCCCTTAAACAAAGGAAAAGAAAGCGGTGTCTTTACAACATTTTTCGTTGACGCAGGTACAACCCTGTGTACAAACGAATTCATATCAGGACGGTAACTGCGTGTGCACTACGGCCCTGACAAACATTAGGAATAACCAAAAGGAGATAAACTATGAGCGTTAATCGTGCTCAACTCGTTGAAAAAATTCAAAAGGAACTCGGCGGCGAAACCAGCAAAGCCGCAGCCGAACGCGCCTTGTCCGCTGTCATCGACAGCATCAAGAGCGGTGTGAAAAAATCCAAAGCGGTCCAGTTGATCGGCTTCGGAACCTTCAAGGTCGTCAACCGCAAAGCCCGCACGGGGATCAACCCCAAAACCGGTGCGAAAATCAAAATCGCCGCTTCCAAGTCGGTGAAGTTTTCCCCCGGTAGCGAGTTCAAGAAGAGCCTCTAATCCGCTTTTCCCAAACTTAACGAAAAGCCCGATCCACGGTTGGATCGGGCTTTTTAGTTTCCACAGACTTTTCGAATCTCAGCGACAGGCCGTCACCGGATAACTCTGATAAACCACGACGGGGCGTCGATGAACCACCACGGCGCGATTGCGATGGTAGGGACGGGCATAGACCACAGGTGCCGGAGGGCAATAGGGCTGATAATAGACCGGGGCGGGGTGACGATACACCGGATAAACAGGATAGGCGGGGTAATGACGAACGGAAGGTCCGAGATTGATCGAGACCCGCAGATCGGCACGGGCCTCCGTGCTGTGACCCATGACCGCCACACCGAGACAAACCAACGACAGAACCAATAGTTTTTTCATAGATTTTTTCCTTCGCTGGTTTCGACGCAGGGAGATGTCTGCGGATTCAAAATCTTTTTTCAACCACGGGATAGGGAGGATGAACCGCAAAGACGCCAGGAGCGCAAAGGGGTAGTGAGATTTCTCATTTCTAATTTCCCCGCGTAAGGCGGGACAAGCTGATTTCGGATTGGTGGAGCGGAGAAAGTTACTAGCTTCGGGTTTCGAGTTGCTGAACACTGAAAACTGAAAACTGAACACTGAAAACTAACCACCTCTCTCTAAACTCTCCCCTGTATCTCGATTCGGGGCTGGTCAAATGGACGGCTTGGGTTATTTTTTGGGGATGAAAGATTTGCTGCGTTTATTGTTTCTTAACTTCCTCCCTCTGAACAAAGATTTGGGTCTGCTGCTGCTGCGCTTGGTATTTGGACCTTATATGTTGGTGGCTCATGGCTGGCCCAAGTTGATGGGCTTTTCTGATAAGGTGAACAGCTTTCCCGATCCGTTGGGTATTGGATCTCCGGCCAGTCTAACCCTTTGCGTGGCTTTTGAAGTTTTCGGTGCTGCCCTGCTGACTCTGGGTTTGTTGACCCGCTTCAACGCGCTGGCGGGTGTCGTGACCATGGCCGTGGCTTTCTTCCTCGTGCACGAAGCCCAGTTTATGGGGCAAGGTAATGGAGAATTGGCCTTCACCTATTTGGCCGCTTACCTGGCACTCCTGATCAGTGGTGGTGGTCGTTACTCTCTCGACGCCCGCTTGGGTGCGAAACTCTGAGTCAGGCGATACGCAGCGACCTATCTGTGAAGCCGCTGGATGCCGTGGTGGTCGGAGGTGGGGCGGCCGGTTTTTTTGCCGCCATCTCTTGCCTGGAAAAAAATCCCGGCTTGCGGCTGCGGATTCTGGAGCAGACGGCCCAAGTCCTGACCAAGGTGCGCATCTCGGGAGGCGGGCGTTGCAACGTCACGCATGCCTGCTTCGAGCCCAAGGAGCTTCTGACACGTTATCCCCGCGGTCAACGCGAGTTGATCGGGCCCTTCCATCGTTGGCAGGCGGAGGACACGGTCCGCTGGTTTGAGGAACGCGGGGTGCGGCTCAAGACGGAGGCGGATGGACGTATGTTCCCCGTCACGGATTCCTCCCAGACCATTGTGGATTGTCTCCAGCGTCGGGCGGAGGAACTGGGGGCGGAGGTTCAAACCAACGCCGCTTTGAAATCGATTCAACGTCAGGCGGATGGGGGTTTTGATTTGGAGTTGTCGAATGGACATTACCTGACGGCGTCGCAGGTGTTGCTGGCCACGGGGGGGGACGCGGGCCATGAAGGGGGGACAACTCGCTGCTTCGCTCGGTCACAGTTTGGTGGAAGCGGTGCCTTCGCTTTTCAGTTTTCGGATCAAGGACGAACGACTCAAGGGTCTGGCGGGGCTGGCCAAGGAACAGGTGCAGGTCTGTTTCGGGCCGCCGGGACGGGAGCTGACCCAGCAGGGACCCGTTCTGGTGACGCATGAGGGTTTGAGCGGGCCGGCGATTTTGAAGCTTTCGGCTTGGGGCGCGCGTTTGTTTGCGGAGTTTGCTTATGAAGGAACGCTGCGGGTGGATTGGACCGGAGGGTTGGGGGCGGCTGTGGTGAGGGAGCGTTTTGCCCGCTGTCGTCGCGAGACGGGCAAACGTTTTGTGCCGACCCAGGCCATGCTGGGTCTGCCGCAGCGACTTTGGGAAAGGGTGGTGGAACATGCCGGGATTCCGTCTGATCGGCGTTGGTTGGAGTTGCGCAAGGAAGAGGAGGAGGCGCTTTTGCGCGGCTTGTTGGAAAGTCGCTTTCCCGTTTCCGGCAAAAGTTTGAACAAGGAAGAGTTTGTCACTTGCGGCGGGGTCAACACCCGGGAGGTGGACTTCCGCACGATGGAAAGCAAATGTTGTCCGGGACTTTATTTCGCAGGAGAAATTTTGGATGTGGATGGCGTGACGGGAGGCTTCAATTTTCAAGCGGCCTGGACCACGGGGTATTTGGCGGGTCAGGCCATGGCTGCGATCCGGGAGGGATGATAGGGCTGGTGGCGGGCGATTCTTTCCTGCGGCCCGCTGCGTTGGTGGAGAGAGGAACTGGGGGATTCATGGCTCCTTGAAGAACGGCCCGCGCCTTGTTTTTTTTCCTTCACGGGAAGCAGGAGCAGAGAGAGGGACAGAATCAGTCCGGCCAACAGTCCGAGCAGGAGAGGCCAGAGACGACGGCGGGCCGCCATTTGCCAAAGCCAAAGGCGATGCATCATGAGGTGCAGAAGGATCAACGCCATGAAGCCGTAGGAAATCCAAGTATGAAGGTCGCCCCATTCATGACGACTCATGCCCAGAACCTGGGCTCCGTGACCGCCTCTGGAACCGGGGGGGAGTCGCAGGCTGAGAAGCAGACCAGTTCCTGTCATCAGACAGAAGGCCAGCCAGAGGAGGAGATTGAGAACTCGGGGGGTCCAGTGCCGTCGCAAAGCGTGGAAGGAGGAGGCAGTCATAGGAACAAGAATTTTTATGAATGATATAATCTTATTGTAAATCTAAATATAGATAAGTAATGCTTATTCAATGGCGTTGCGATGTTTCTGGTTGGGTTTCGCGGTTGGTGTCTGGTTGCTGCCAGTTCAGGCCTTGTCGTCGTTGACGGCGGAACAGGCGGCGGCGAAATTGGCGCTGGGCTTGGAGTGGGAGCAGGGTTGGGAGGATAATGTGTATTTTCAAAACAACAGTTCACTGGCCGGGCAGGAGTCCTGGGTGAGTCGGATCAAACCACAATTGAGCTGGCAAGCTGCGGAGGCACGCGAAGAAGGGTTCCTGCGGGATTGGAAGTTGAGTTATGCGCCGCAGATTGAGCTTTACTGGGAGGAGTCGGAAGAGAGCCATGTGATGCATGTGCTGCAACAGCGAATAACCCTGGGCGTGGGAGATTTTGTGTTCCGTCTGGAAAATCAAGCCGCCTGGGTGCAGGGCTCGGATCAGGCACCTGTCTTTGATGGACCGGGAGGTGGCCCAGCGATCGGAGGCGCTGTGGTGCGGGATCGTCGGGATCAATGGAAGGAACAGGCGCAAGCGGTGCTGGAGTATCGGAAGGATCCCTGGCTGCTGAGGATGCAGGCGGCGCTGTTGGTGAATGACTACGGCACTGAACAAAAACTCGAGCCGGGATATCAGAATTATACGGACCGGATGGAGCGCAGTGTGGGCCTGGAGTTGGGTCGGGAAGTGGTGGAGGATTTGCATCTGCTGCTGGGCGTCCGTTGCGGGGATCAGGACCAGGAGTTTACGACGG
>JAAUTS010000006.1 GCA_012031345.1 Blastochloris sp.
TGCCCGACAGGTCAAAAGCGTCATGAACAAAACGGTCGCAGACCCGGCCATCATTCGCGGGCTCTTCCATCAACCCGAATGCCGCTATGCTGCCTGATATCAATTATTTAATTGCGGGGTCTGTAAATAGCCGTAGCTGCCACCAAGTTCCAGCCATCGGAACCTCCCCTTGGGTAAGTAGCCTTCTATCTTACGCAGGTAATCCAGCACTAAAAGTTGATTCTTGGCCTTCGTGATTCGACCCTTGGTATAATCCCCGGGTTTGGAAAGTTCTTGGTCCCCTGGCCGGTTGACCGCCCAGGTTAACTCACATGCAGAGCAGCGATCATACTCCAGACCACGTGTCCATGGCTGCATCCGGGCGCCGCAGGAAGGACATGAGCTCCCCTTTTCATCTTCTGCTTTTGGTTGGAATGGCATCTTGAAATCGGCTGACGGCACTTGTTGAATTCAGGTCTCCTAAGGCTGGAGGGAGACCTTGTTCATACTCAGGGCTTTCTCACCACGAGCAGAAATTGTTTGCCGAAGATTCTCCACAAAAAAGGAAACATAAGATAAAGGCGTACAAAAATAAGCGGATACTGTGGACCTCCCACCATGGTATAAGGCAGGAAAGAACGTTCTGTTCGGACTTCATGAAAACCTTTGCTACGCAACAACTCGGCCAGGGATTTTTCAGTCAAGACCAGTTGGTGATCCCAAAAGTCCCAATATTCACCGTGCAAACGATTCATGTTCGGGCCCAAGGCAATGAGCAGACCTCCAGGCTTTAATGCTCTTTTGATGTGATTCAAGGTATCCACCAAATCCTCTTTCCGGGGCAGGTGTTCAAAAAAATTACTCGTGAAAACCAGGTCCAGACTTCCTTCCTCCAGACCCCAGTCTTCCGTCGATCTTTTTTGAATCCAACGTATGCCAGCTTGCAACCGCGACGAGGTGCCGGGGTTCAGATCTAGTGCCCACTTTTCTCCGGCTCGGACATTATTGATGAACTCTCCGTAACCACAGCCCAAATCAAGAATCCGACCCTGCTCCGGGACGTAGGCCTGAAAAAAATGGGGGATCAACACCTGCCACACCCGATTACGATAGGCATGGGTGGAAGCGAAGCGTTGGTCATAGAGCACTTCGAGGGACTGTTCATCAAACGTTTCGGTTGTTTTCATATTTGAACTATCACCTATTAATATTACCACGTGTTCCTTGCTTTCGACCACAACTTACCTCACGGATAGCTTAGCTCGATGCAACAATACACATGATCCCCCATTCTCTTTAAACCTAACACCTCTTCGTGACCTCTTACCCCTCTCGCAACCCGCAACCTATAAGCCGCAACTTAACTCCCCCTCAGATCCGACCTGCCCAGAAACGCGGCCACGCGCCTGGCCATCTCCGCACCCACTCCCAATTCCGATTGAAAACGTTCCTGCGCTTTTTGTCCCAACAAACGTTGCTGTTCCGGCGAGGCCAAAAGCTCCTGCAGGGCCTTCTCCAAAGCCTTCTCATCCGCAACCCGAACCAAAGCTCCTGCGGCAAGATAGTCCTCCACCAAATTTCGGAAATTTTCCACCCTGGGTCCCGTCACGATGGGAACACCCACCCGGGCCGCTTCCAAAAAGTTTTGCCCCCCCTTTCCTTTGGGCGAAACCAGCGTCTTGCCCATGAAAACCACCGTGGCCAACTCATACAGAGATCTTAGTTCCCCCGTGGTGTTCAGCACCACAATCTCCGCCTCAAGCTCCGGCTTTGTTCTCAGCACAGCACTGCGTTGACCTTTCCGGGCCAGTTCCAGAACCTCCGCGGCCCTCTCGGCGTGACGCGGCACCAGAACCAGCTTCAAACCGGGTCGCGTTTGCCTGAGCCGATCATAAACCCTCAATAATATCTCCTCCTCACCCCCATGGGTGCTGCCCGCCAGCAACACCTCCTCATCACCCTTCCAGCCCATGTCCCGCCGGAATCCCTCGGCCACTCCATGATCCGCCTTGGCCAGATCCGCCACATCGGTTTTCATGCTGCCCATGGCAAAGAGCGCATGAACCGGAAAGCCCGCCTGGGCGAAGCGTTCCCGATCACGCTCACTCTGCAAGCCTACGAAACTCAGCCGGGACAACAGGGACGACAAAGCCCCACGCCATTGACAGAACCGTTTCCAGGACCGGTCGGATAGCCGCGCATTCACAATCCACACCGGCACCCCACGACGTTCCGCCTCCCAGAGTTGATTGGGCCAAAGCTCCTGCTCCATCAACAAAATCAAACAGGGTCGTATGACCTTGAAAGCAGCACGAACACAAGGCAACAAGTCCGAGGGAGAATACAACACCACCGTATGCGCGTCCCGCAGTTCGCGATCCCCCAGAACCCGGGCCGTCGATGTCGTGCAGGTGATGACCACATCCTGCTCCGGTCGCAACCGCCTCAGCTCCCGCACCAGAACCCGGGCCAACATCATCTCCCCCACACTCACCGCATGAATCCAGACGGGCCGCTGCAACAAACCCAGCGCGGATCGGACTTCCCGGGAATAACAGGCAAAACGTTCTGTGAATCCAGGCCAAAAACGGCCCCGCTTCCACATCCGCAACGCGAACCATGGCCAGCACACAACAAAGGCCATCGTAAATGCGACGTTATAAAACAACCTGAACATCCGGCGGAAAACCTAACCACGAATGACCTGCCTGCCCATCATTAAATCGGAGCCCGCCATCCCATCTCCCCAAGCGCATCAAGACCTCTCAGGGAGCGCTCACCACCTTGATTTCCTCCGCCACACTGCGACCGGAATCATCCACTGCCATCAACCAATAAGTCCCCGGTTCCGGCTCCCAGGTCAGGACCTCCCCGTTCTGACTCTCTCCCAGCAATCGTGCATCGGCGAACCAGCGCAGGCGTCCCGAGCCGTTGGCCCGCAGAGCTATTTGTCTCCGCTCCACTTCGCACCCTAGGGCATACTCAACTCCTGCCTTGGGCGAAAGAATCACCGGGGCCGCCTCCGACCCGGCAACGTGGCCCCTCAAATCCTCTTGGGCATATTCCGGCACCGCGCGTCGTGGAATCCCTGCCTGCCGGAAAAGGTCCTGCACATCGCGGGGCCAGACTTCCATCACTTCCGCCTTGGAAGTTCCTTCCGGTCCCGGTTCACGCAGACGCCGTCCGGTTTTTTTGTCTGTCCAGACCAACTGATGAACACGACATGATTCCGTCGGTGAAACACCCGGCACGAAATATCCTTTCATCGTTTGCGGACAATGTTTCCCCAGCAGCGCGCCGGAGACGGCACAGAGATCCACCGTGGTCAAGTTCAGTCCCTCACGCTTCTCCCAGGCCGCCGTGGATGGAGCGGACGTTTGTGTCCGCACCGCATCGATAATTTGGAACAGAAGCGGAGCGGCTGTCCTTCGCCCCACCAGTGCCGCATTGCTCTGCCCGTCGAAGTTACCAACCCAGACCACCAGCACATAGGAATCAAAAACCGCCACGGACCAAGCATCGCGATATGACCAGGAGGTTCCGGTCTTCCAAGCCACCGAAGCTCCTCCACCCGACAATCCCTCCGAGCGGACCCGACCAGGCCGCGGACTTTGCTTCAACATGTCCAACACCAAAAAGGCGGATTCCGCCTGCATGACACGTTGCCCGACATCCGCCATAGGCTCCGGCCCCCTCATGAGGCTGCGAAGCTCCCGATAAATTCCACCGTTCCCCAGCACCCCATACAATTGAGCCAACTCCACCATACTCAACTCCGCACTGCCCAGAGCCAGGGTCAGACCATAGTGACTCTCCTCCTTCAATCCTTTCACTCCGGCCAGTTGCAGCCAGGCATGGAAGCTGGTTTTTTTCAACTCCGCCGCGAGCGAAACCGCTGGCACGTTGCGGCTTTGTTGCAGAGCGGCTGAGGCAGAAAGGGGACCGACGTAGTCGCGATCATAATTCTCCGGATTATAGCCTGCGAAGCTGATGGGGGCATCCTTGAGCAGACTGTGCGGATGAATTAAACTTTGATCCATGGCCAGCCCGTAAAGCAAGGGCTTCAAGGTGGACCCCGGCGAACGACGCATGGTCACTCCATTGACCTGACCTTGGATGGAGTCATCAAAAAAATTCGCCGAACCAACCGCGGCCCTCACCTCCATGCCCCGCAAATCGACCAACAGTGCCGCTGCGTTACGGATGCCCTGATCTTTTCGTCCCTGCACAAACCTCTGCAACTGCCGCTCACAAAGTTGTTGCAGCGTTAAATCCAGGGTGCTTCGGATTTGTGCAGGAGGGTTCTCCCCCATACGTATTCTCTGCCAATCGACAAAGTGCGGGGCGAGAAAAGGCAAATTCCGCGGCGTGCTTACTTGGAGTGCCATGGCCAGCGCATTCTCCTGCCCGGCGTCTTCCGGGTGTTCGCGCACCCAGCGCTGAAACAACTTTTCCCGCGCCTGCCGCAATTCCAGGTTCCCCGCCGCCCCACCAGGTTCATCCGCATGTCGCGGCGTGCGTTGCACAGGACTTTGAGGAATGACGGCCAAGGTCATGACCTCCGCAAGGTTCAGGGATTGAGGCTCTTTTCCATAATAAACCAGACTGGCCGCGCCAATGCCCTCGATGTTCCGTCCATAAGAAGCTTGGTTCAAATAGGCCTCGAGAATCTCCTCCTTCGAGTGGTGCCAGTCCAAGTGCAGAGCATGAAGAATTTGTTGTAGCTTACCGGAGAAACTTCGCGTCTTGAGTCCAAGACTGATGCGGGCCAGTTGCATGGTGATGGTTGAAGCCCCGAAACGGTTTGGATTGCCCGAGCACTCATTCAACAAGGCTTTGACCAAGGCCACCGGATTCACGCCGGGGTGATACCAAAAGTAACGATCCTCATGCAAAAGCGTGGCCTCAATCAGTTCCGGGGAAATATTGTCCAAAGGAACCTGCACACGGTAAATGCCATCCCGCGCCAAAGTAAGCCGCAGCAGGCGGCCCTCCCGATCCATGTAGGCCTGGGAAAAGGCAAGGTTCTCCCCTAAATCAGGCTTGGGCCAAAGAGCCAGAACCATGCAGCCACCACCCAGGCCCAGGATCAGCAGGGCGGCCAGTCGAATCAGAATTCTTCTCATTCCAAGACCTTAAACCTACCTGCCACGCCACGGGCCTGATTTTCCCGACGATACATCGATTCCGCCTGAATCGGGGGAACCAAATACTCCCCGCGATTGGTGGCGCGGATGCGATAACTGAATTCCCGGACCTCCGGCTCCAGCGAGGCGTAGATCACCACACGATCCTCACGGATATCGACATGATCCGGCTGGAGTAGTTTGGTTTTTTGCAAATCCCTTCCCTCACCGTTTTCCTCACCCTCCGCAGCTTCTTCAGACTGCTGCTGCGCGGACCGGATCGACTCCGTCACCACCTCAAAGCCTCCCGGCAACAAATCCACCAGAGCCACATTGTCCACGTAGTCGCGGTTCAGGCAGCGAGCCCGCACTCTGACCTCCAACTCCTCTCCAAGCGTCGCGCTCTCCACCCGTTTGCCCGCACGGTTGCGATACTCCCGCAGAATTTCCAAACCGTTTTGAACCGACTTCGTTGGCAGTTCACGATCAAAGCCCCTCTCCATCACCTGATAAAAAACCCGTTGGGCCCCCTTGGCCTCCATGAGCAGAGACCGGGCTTCCAGGGAAAAGGTTCCGCGTTGGATCAAACCCGGACTCAAACTCAGCGGCCTCCAAACCTTGTCCACCACTCGCTCACTCAGCGTGAAGGAACCCGGCTGACTCTCCCCTTGGGCCGCAGCGTAGGAACGTAAACCCAGCACGGCATAAGCCGCCGAGTGGGTGTTGAACTCCCCACGGGTCAGGGGTTCCACGATTTTCAACAAATCTTCCGCACTGATTTTTTTCAAACGCTCGGGAAAATGCCGGGCCAACAGATCCAGATACTGAGCGTCCCGGCCCAAGGTTGAGTAAAAGTCGTCATAAGGATCTTTGCCTACTTGTTTCAAGTTGAAACCATCCATCAACCTGTCCGCCTCCCGCCGGTTCTGCAACAGCGCATAACTCGCCGCACAATACAGGGCGCTCAGATCATTTTTCCATTCTTTGCTATAATGTTGATCCAGTTCGGTTCTCAAACGATTAAGATCATTCGTCGTGATCCGTTGATTGCGCGTCAGCAGATAGATGGCATAGGCCTGTATCCGGGCCTCACCCAGATTACCCGGAGTTTCCCTGGCCATTTGTTCCAAGTGCCCCCAACCACGCTGCACCATGGCTTCCGGTGTCTCATAACCGCGCTCGCTCATTTCCGTCAACAGATGCATGGCATACACCGAAGGGAAATCGAATTGCAGCTCCCGTTCCGTCCGCCAAAGACCAAAGGCACCCTGGTCATTCTGACGCCCTTGCAAGACGGTCATCACCTTGGCCAAAGCTTTGACCCGCTCATCCCGGCCCATGCCCTCCGCGCCCTCGTCATCTAAGAGCAGCGTCGGAAAAGCCCGGCTCGTGAGTTGCTCCGAACATAGATGGGGGTAATCCTCCAAATACAATTTCAGGCCACGCATGAATCCAGTCGGTAAAAGGGAGAGGCTCAGTTCCGCCTGGCGATGTTCAGGATAGAAGACGCCTTCCACGGGCAATTCCAATTTTGATTTTTCAAACCAACCACTGCGAAGTCGCGTTTGATAAGCCGAGGCCGGACGCACACTCAGACTGTTACGGATACGGCTTTCCTCATTACCTGAGCCTGCGATGAAAACCAGATCCGCATTACCCAGGGTCTGGCCCGCCTTGAATGAATAAGTCAGAACCGATTCCCTGCCTTCCGCCACCACCACCTTTTGAGTGGCTTCACCTAACAACTCAAGTCCTCCGGCCACCATCAGTCCCAGCTCGACCTGGGTATCGGGGCCGCTGCCCTCCAACATATTGGCCACGGCGACAGAAACTTCAAAATGGTCGCCCGGCGCCACAAAGGTCGGCACATTGGGTTGAATGACGAAGGGAGATCTCAGCACGGATTCCCTCTGGGCCGAACCGCCCGAGCTTTCACTCACCGCCACGGCCATGACACGAAGGGTTCCGTTGAAATAATCCGGCACCTGATAGAGCAGCGTTTGTTCTTCCTGGCCGGCGTCAATAATTCCCGACCAATAAACCACGGGTTGTTCCCGCTTGCGTTTGAACGGATTCAGATTGGCCGCAAGCAGATCTTCATCACCATCCCCTCCCGCCGCAGCCAGGGATTTCAACACGGAGTATTCGGGCAGAATCATGTCCACCATTTGACTGGTGCTGACCTGTAAGGCCCGTTTTTTTAGAAAATGATCTAGGGGCTGTGGCAACGCATAGCGGGCCACTTGGAGAATACCCTCATCCACCGCATAAACCACGATCTTGGCCGGACGATCCGTTTTGAAGCGGATGGGAAACTCGCGCCCTGGCCGTGCCTTCTCCGGCGTGCTCAACTCAATCTGCACCGTCCGTTTGCTGCGATTGATCTTGAAGGGCAGAACCGTCGTGCTGAGCGGGCTGCTGTAAATTTCCTTGGAATCCAAGGCCCGCACCATGGTCACCGTCAAATAAGCGTTCCCTTCCAATCCTTCCGGCAAGGTGATGTTTTGTGTGCTGGCCGTGCCCTTGCTCCGGAACCAGGAGCTGGCCACCACCTTTTCCCGTTCAATCGTGATCAAGCCGGTCCCGGCATAAGGCGCGGTCAAGGCCACCTCGATTTTTTCTCCCGGCGCATACTCCTCCTTGGAAAGCTGCGCCTTCAGCTCCGCGTTGCGCTCCAGAGAACGGGTCAGATTCGCTTCCCCTACCACGCTGAAAGCTACTTGGGACACCGTCTCCTCGGAGCCCGTCCGGGCATCCCGTAAACGCACCATGTAATCTCCAGGCTGTTCCGTGGGCAGCACCCAGCGTGTGCCTCCGGTGGCGATGGAAAAGTCCTCCCGCCGCAACTCAACTTCCTTCAAAACGGATTGATACGCCAGGTTGCCATTGCTTTGTTTGGTGAGAACCGAGACATAACGCAGTTCGTGCAAGGTGAGGATGAGTCCTTCCCTGGCCACACTCTGCAAATCCGGCTGCACGGCCAGAAATTCCAACTCATGCCGACTCTTCAACCGCAGGTAACTCAAATCCCCATCCGGCTTGGTGCCGATGAGATAATCCCGCGCTGAAACCAAAGTGTTTCCCCCCTCCTGCCACCGAGCGGCCACCCTCAGCTTCAAAGCCACGCACCAAATAATTTAGAGCATAAACCCCCTGCCCAAATCGTTCCAAATCCAAAGCCAGCACAGCCGCGCCTTGCGGGTCGGTTTGAGTTTCCTTCAAGGACTCCTGCACCACCCGGCGGGCCTGGCTCGCCTTCCAATCAGGATCGTGAAAAGAAAAATCAGGATAACGGGGGAAAGAAAAAACCGCAGGTCTCAGGGTCAGTTCCGTCTGAATTTTTCTTCCCACTGCCGCCGCCCCATACAAATTGGCCAAGCGGACCTCCACCTGCAATTCCCTCGGTTGAATCCAGCCTTCCTTCGACTCCCGGTTCAACTCCGCCTGGATTTTCATCCGATCCGGTAGAAATTCCTCCACCTTGACTTGCCCATTACCTAACCAACGTTCCGTCCGGTTTTTTCCCACCAGATAGATCCCAATATCATACTCACCAGTGGTCGCCGTCTCCGCCAGAGCTGCCTTCGCATCGACAAAACCTTCCTGATTCAAGGTCAACTTTTCCTCATGCACCACCTGTCCTCGCGGATTGGTCATCCGCAACTCCAAAGGCAATCCCTTGAGCGAAGCCGTCCAGTCATAGGATTTGACAATCACCCCCAGATTCAATTGATCCCCAGGCCGATAAATCCCCCGGTCACTGAACACATAGGCGGTCAGATTTTTTTCATCGCCCGCCACCGTGCCTCCCACATCGAAGCGGGAAAGATTCAAGCGACGATCCGCCCGCTCATAAGGCAGGAAGGAAAGATCCGCCCCCTTTTCACCACAAAAGCCACGGGTGCCCTCTCCCGTTTCAGGTCAAGCACTCTGGGCAGCGAGGCCCGCCCCTCCCCATTGGTCGTGGCCTTCGCCACCTCAGTTCCGTTTTTACCTAATATGGCAACCTCGGCTCCCACCACGGGTTGACCCGATTTGATCGATTGCACAAAAACCTCCTGAGTTCCATCCGCATTACCTTTGACGATAATTCCCAGGTCAGTGATGAGGATGAATCGACGATCCTGCGGGATGACTCTGTTTTGATCCTCCCAGCGGCTTTGATTGACCTGATAATCCGGTCCCGGCTGAGCCAGACGTTCGGGGCTGCCCAGATTGTTCCCTTGCTCGCTAACCTCCAAAAAGAACAATCCCCTGGCCTCATCCTGACCTGCCAGCAATTGATTAAAATCCAAAGCGGTGTAGTTGGCTTGCGCGGCATCTTGCCCCTCCAAACTCAAGCTCTGGTAGCTGGAACGACTCAGGTTATCTTCACCAAAACTGCTGTTCCTGAAATAGGGATTTTGGAAATTCCCCTCCGTCTGACTGACCAGATGATTGATCTGATCCGGGTGAATCCGACCCAGCCGACACTCCACCCGACTCACCCCGCGACTTTGCAGGGAGAGAGTGCGGTCACCCCCCAGTGCCAGCACCGATCCCTCATGCATGATGCGCAACTCACGCGGATACTCGGGCACTGGCAAAACATTGGCATAAGCCTTGGGCATGATGAATCCACCCAGACCGGACAGATCTTTTTCCACGCTCAAATAAATCGAGCGTCCGGGTGGAAGCTTCAGCTTGACCGCATGAAGTTGGGAAAAATCCGCCTCGGAAGGCTGAACACGAAACTTAATTTTCTCCGAATCCCGCAGCACGTCCTCACTAATATCGGCCGGACTTTCCCAACGAAAATTTCTGGAAATCACCGCTCCTTCCTCCCCGTCCGTTCTGCTCTGCTTTTTATCTCTCGGTAAAAGGTAAAGAGTCATTTTTTTCTCCAACTCCTCCGCCTTGACTCCCACAGCCAACTGAAGACTCAGCGTTTGTTCAGGATCGCCCAGTTCATTACGGAGAATTTGTAAGGCTGTGCCTTCCACCCGCAGAAAACTCTGCAAATCCGGCAGGGTCACATTCTGTGCCAGCTCCGCCTCCAGCCCCTCACCCCGGACAGCCCGCAACTTCCGGGAGAGACGCAGTGAGGCAAAGGACGCTTTTGTGGCAGGTTCACCGCAGCCGACCTGAAGTGAGCCTTGCGCCCAAATTCCACCATCTCCACCTGGAAACGCGGCTCCCCGCTCTTCCTGATCAATAATTGATCCAACTCCGGTCCCTTCAACTCCAACGCCTTTTCCAAAGAAGACGGATCCACCGCGTGGCTGAACGAAAAGGTCGCCGTAATTTTCCTTTCCGCTGGGTCCAGGGGGTTGACGTAAAACTGCAAAGCCTCCAGGGAAGCCGTCAGCGGGCGGGTAACAAAGCTCAACTCCCGCGCCTCCAACCTGACATCAGGACCAAACAAACGCTGCTCCAGTTTGACCCGAAATTTTGTGCCCGCCGGCCAGTCTTCCTTTGGATAAAAAACCAGACGCCGATCCCCTTCCCAGGTCCAGGCCCCCTTCATCTCCGGTTCCATCCGGATGCCCGCTGTCACCGGCTTGTCCAACTGCTCCAAATCCGCTACCGATCCGCTGAAATCGATGCTCAAGGGTTGGGGAATCAAACCAGCCTCCCCCAACTCTGCCAGGGCTGGCGCGCTGACTTCCGCCCGCATCCGATCCTCCGGGGAACTCTGTGGAATCAAGCGCCAACCCTGCGTGATCCCCAGCAAAAGCAGCACCGCACCCAACACCCACGCGGCGGAACTTCGAGGATTTTTCTGAAACTCTGCCAGAATCGACGCCAACCAAGCAGGCGGCACCCAATTCCATTCACCCACCACACCCCGCAACACCCGACCCAAAGAAAAAAGAGAGAGCTTATGTTCATACCCGATCATCGCAAAGCCATGTGACGATCTTACAACAAAACCCACTTTATCTCCCCATAACCCTCTTTTTTGCGAGCAGGACCGGAGGCACGGGCGGAGGTGCCAGATAGCACTAATCCTAGGAGTGTCCACGCCTGCTACAGGCAAATCAATTGGTCAGGCTTGGCATGCTCTCCCACTTGGGTGTAGGGATGCAATTGCACGCCATCGGACAACTCAGACTCGATCAAAAAGTTTTTCACAATCTCAAGGGCTTGATCCATGGTGTCGGTGCCGATTTCAACAAAGCTCACATCTTCAATCACACCCATGCCCATTTTGACCGCCCCTCCCAGGACTGTCCCCGCCCCCGCGGCCTGAAGGCGCTCTTGCATAGGAGCTTCCAGAATCTCGCCCCTGTCTTGCGGACCCCAACGCTCCGGGAAAGCCACCAACAAACAATGCTCATGCGGATTTTCTGTATGCCGCGAACCGATCATCATGCCTAAAACCGAAAGATCCGTCAGAGCTTCAAATCGCGGATGACCTCGCAAAGACTCAAAGTCTGTGTCGTTCTTAACATCAAAACGTCGCAAGCTGTCCATGGTCACACAGACTTCAATGGCATCCAGAGCCTCATCCTTCCTGCCTTGTAGAGCCAAAGCACAGGCCAGGTTATGATGCAGGGACGGCAACAGTCCGTTGATGTTGATCCCCTCCCTCAATTTGCTCTCGGCCATTTCCAAAGAACCCTGACGCAGTAGAACTCCGCCCAAAGCCCGAAATAATCCGGCATGACCTTCGAACTTTTCCAAGGCTTGTTCCGCTCTGACCTTGGCCTCATCCAATCGGCCCAACTGAGCCAGACAATCCACCAGCATCATCCAGCGATCCGCGTCATTCTCTGCTTCGGTTTCAACCTCTGAAGCAAGGTGCCCGACCGCCTTTTCAAAATCCTGCTCTTCAAAAGCCTCCACTCCTGCTGATACTGGAGACTCGTCCTCATCTTCCTCTGATTCCGCAGCGTCCGCTGTCTCCAGGATTTCACCGCTCAGATACTTGTCCGGAATCATCCACAAGCCGTCAGGAAACATCCTGTATTCAAAATTCAAGCGATGATCTTGCGTCTGAATCATTTGCTGGAGCTTGGCTTGGACGGGTTCAGGCTTGGAGATTCTCCATTCCAACTGACAGACACCGGTATGCCAGAACCGTGCATACGGTAAGACCGCGCATTCCTTAACCATCGCCTCATACAGCTCCGACTGAAATTTAAGCAACTCTTCCCGTTCCTCCCCCGAGACAGGAACAGGCACCTCCGATTCTCCTTCATCCTTCCCATCATTTAACCCCACAAAAAACGTCAGATTAAATATCATCTCATGCTTGTTGCCCCAGGCTTCCAGTTCGGGGTTCAATTCATAGCCACCAAACTCAGGATGGCTCGGGTCCGGGTGATGTTTCCAGTGGTTAAGGTCCATGCCTGGAAGCCTCTGTAATAACAAATAACTGACAAGATCAATCGGGGACTTTCCGTAATTTTAACCAAACTGAAACCTTTTCGTTGCAATCTCTGAGCTGAACCGCTCCCACCTTAGCAGCGGAAAAGCTCCAGCCTCCCTAGAGTGACAAAGCAACTCAAACCCCGATTCTCTCTCGAAACTCGCAACTTCCCCTCCCCCTCAAGTCAACAGTCTGGTCACCAGAGCCGTCCAGCCCGTTTGGTGGGAAGCCCCCAAACCCTGTCCTGTCTCCCCATGGAAATACTCGTGGTAAAGCAACAAATCCTGCCAATGCGCCTCACGCGCATGACGTTGTTTTTGACGCCCGTGGCAGGGACGTTCCCCCAGCGCATCCTGACGAAACAGGCCCAGCAGCCTTCTTTTCAAATCCTCAGCGATCTCCTGTAAGTTTTTTTGTTGTCCGGAGCCGGAAGGATATTCCAACTGAAAACTGTTCCCGTAAAAATAATGGTAACGCTCCAAGGCCTCAATCAGCAGATAATTGACCGGGAACCAGATGGGGCCGCGCCAGTTGGAGTTGCCTCCAAACAACCAACTGTCCGACTCACCCGGCACATAACTGACCTGCTCTTCCGTCCCATGATACCTGAAAACAAAAGGCTTCTCCCCATGCTCCTTGGAAAGAGATCGAATGCCGTGCGGGGAAAGAAACTCCGCCTCATTGACCAGACGTTTCAACATCCGCTCCAGACGCGGACGGGAAGGCAATGCCAGGAGTCGTTTCCCACAACTTTCCGACATACCCGTTTCACAATAACTGACATGACGGGCCAGACCGGGCTGATTCTTTAAAAACCATTCCATCCGCTTCCTGAATCCTGGCAGGGCGTCGATCATGGCATCATCCAGAATTTCCACCGCACACAAGGGGAGCAGACCCACCATAGAACGAATGCGCATGGGTAAAACTTCATTCTCAATCAATAATTTATCATAATAAAATCCGTCTTGCTCATCCCACAACCCCTCTCCACCCAGCGTATTGATGGCCTCACAAATACCAGTGAAGTGCTCAAAAAACTTTGAAGCGATATCCTCGTAGGCCCTGGATTTTTTCTGGGCAAGCTTGAGTGCCATCGAAAGCATGGTCAGACAATAGAAAGCCATCCAAGCCGTGGCGTCCGCCTGGGCCAGATGTCCCCCACCCGGCAGCGGCTTGGAACGGTCAAACACGCCGATGTTATCCAGACCCAAAAATCCGCCACTGAAGATGTTACGTCCCATGGGATCCTTGCGGTTGACCCACCAGGTAAAGTTCATCAATAGTTTCTGGAAACCGCGCTCCAGAAAATCCAGATCCCGCTCTCCACGATGACCTGAAATTTTATACACCCGCCAAACCGCCCAGGCATGAACCGGAGGGTTCACATCGTCAAAGTTCCACTCGTAGGCAGGCAGTTGCCCATTGGGATGCATATACCACTCGCGCAACATGAGCAGAAGCTGGCTCTTCGCAAATTCCGGATCAATTTGCGCCATCGGAATCATGTGGAAAGCCAGATCCCAGGCAGCGAACCAGGGGTATTCCCACTTGTCTGGCATGGATAACACGTCCCGGGCAAAGAAATGCGGCCAATCCCGGTTCCTCCGTTCCCCCCGGCCCGGCGGCGGTTCAGGTTGGGTGCTGTCCCCCCGGATCCAGGTTTCCACGATGTAATGATAAAATTGTTTGCTCCACAACAAACCCGCCCAGGCCTGCCGGCATATCATCCGCGCTTCCTCATCCAAATTTTCCGGCAGACAAGTCCGATAAAACTCATCCGCCTCCTCCTGCCTTTGGGAAAATACCGCCTCCCACTTTCCCGCGTCCCACGACTCCGGCCCTGCTCCCGGACCCAGACGCGCATAAATGACACGACTCTGCCCCGGCTCCAAACTCAGGCCAAACCAGGCCGCCGCCTTGGTCCCCGTTTCCGCCGGGTTAACGGCATGAGTTCTTCCATCCACCACCAATTCATGGAAAGCGTCTTTAACGTGAGGACTCACACTCTCCGCATCAAACAGCCGCTCCGCATTGCTTTCATTTTCCGTAAAAATCCAGCGCGGCGGCACGCCCTCACAGTACGAATCAAAATGATAGGCACCCAGGCTGGGATGCCGCAGCTTCAGACCGCCCGCCTCGTCTCTCAACACCCAGGGTTTCTCGGAAGGCTTTTCGTAAGTCTCCCCCCAAGCCCAGGTATTGCGGAACCAAACCGTAGGCAACACCTGCAGCTCCGCCTTTTCCTCTCCGCGATTGGACAAGGTCAAACGGATCCATGTCTCCTCCGGCCCACCCTTGGCATATTCCACCAAAAGATCCACGTAACGGCGGCCTTCGTTGAAGATGCCGCTATCTTCCAACTCAAATTCAGGATCCCCATAACCCCGCGCCCTGTTCTCATGTTGCAGACCCGCATAAGGAAATGGCGTCAGTGGATATTTGTACAATGCCTTGCAGTAGGAATGCGTCGGTGTCGCATCAAGATAATAGTAGGCCTCCTTGACATCCTCCCCGTGATTTCCCTCAAAGCCCGTCAGCCCGTAAAAACGCTCCTTCAAGATAGGGTCACAGCCGTTCCACAACGCTGTGGAGAAACAAAGCCGACACTGCCGGTCTGTCCAACCCAACAAACCATCCTCTCCCCAACGATAAGCCCGACTCCGCGCCTGATCATGACTCAAATAGAGCCAGGCTTCCCCGTCAGCGGAGTAATCCTCCCGCACCGTGCCCCATTGCCGTTCAGAAAGATAAGTGCCCCAACGCTTCCAGTTGCCCTCACGCCGACGATCCTCCTCCAACCTCTGATATTCCGCGCCGGATGATTTATCCATATTTCAAGTCCCTAACCTCAACCCCCTGTCAACTGACTGATGATGGCGATAAATGGTGCCGTCAACCCGGTCCAGGTCAGGTTAAATTGAACCAAAATTCCCAACATGAATCCCGCCGTCACATAAAGGGCACGGTCATGACGCGGGACAAGTGCGAGAACCAAGCAGGTGGCCACAGGCCAAAATAAAGCCAGAGCCAGCAGCATCTCTCGACCTCCAATCAAGCCCTGAGTCATCAAAGGAAGGTCCTTCTCCCCCAAGAGGTCTCGATACAAAGCTTCCGCTGATTCTATTTTTAAGGTCAACCGTAAAAGAAAATAGCTAAGCCCCAGAACCAGCACTCCCACCACCACACGCACACCTCTGGCCAGAGCAGAAATTTCTTCGGCTCCCATGACTGCATTGGTTGCGGAGGAATCCTTCATCCCTTAACCCATGCTCAAACCCAGCACCATCAGGCCCAGCGTCAAAAGAATCACAGCACCGGAAAAAACCACACCAAGAATACCAAACAACTTTTTCCGATCCTTCTGGAACAGGGTGACTATCCCAAAAATCAACGCCACCAGTTCCAACATGAGCGCCCCGATGATGAACAAACCCAGCACCACTGTCGCGGGAGCCTTTTCATCAATACCTCCCGGCGTCGCAGATTCCATGACACCCGCCACCACAAACAAAGCGAACATCAGAACGGCACTGGCCAGACTGACAATAAACGAACAAATCCCCAACCCGGAATGTTTCAGTGCCACGCTTTCATTCATCACCTCACCCAAGCAGTTTGTTGATAAAATGCAATCGCCCGCTTGATTGAAAGACTGGCCATCTCTTCGATCCCAGTCCCCATCTGAATCTTTTCATAAAAAAAGCGGCACCCTTTTCGAGTGCCGCTTTTTTTCGTCTCCGCGCTCTTACTGACAGGCTTCGCAGGTTCCCCCATTACGCATGGCGTCGATGGAACAAGCTTCCTTCTCCTCTTCCGTGAATTCGCGCTTGGCCGGAGTCGCGCTGACATCCTGCTTCTTGCGTTCACGATTGGCGGAGTCGATGCCGCTCTTGTTGAAGGTGCGCAGATAATAAGTGGTCTTGAGTCCGCGCTCCCAGGCTTCACGATACATGAAGCTGGCGGCGCGGGCATCGTTCTCACCCAGGAAGAGGTTGGTGCTCTGGGCCTGATCGATCCACTTCTGGCGAACCGCAGCGCATTGCAGAATCCAGGTCGGAGCGATTTCAAAAGCAGTCTTGAAGACCCGCTTCACCTCATCCGGGATGCGTTCGATGGGTTGGATGGAACCGTCGAAGTATTTCATGTCCGCCAACATTTCATCATCCCACATGCCAAGCCTCATCAACTCCTGCACCAGATAATCATTCGTGCGGACAAAGTCGCCGGAAAGGTTGGACTTGGTGTGGATGTGCTTGTAGGTGGGCTCAATGCAGGGGGTGCTGCCCATGATGTTGGAGATGGTGGCAGTCGGGGCGATGGCCAGACAGTTGGAGTTACGCATGCCCTGACTGCGGATTTTGTTCCGCAAAGCATCCCAGTCCATCCGGCTCTTGCGATCCACCAAAATCGGTGTGCCACGTTCCTGCTCCAACATGTCCAAGGTGTCCAGAGGCATGAGCCCGCGGTCCCACTTGGAACCTGGGAAGGAGGAGTAACGTCCACGCTCAGCCGCCAGATCGCTGGAGGCGGAGAAGGCATGGTAGGCGATGGCTTCCATGATTTCATCGTTCAGATCCACCGCTTCATGGGAGTCGAAAGCGATCTTCTTTTTGTAAAGAACATCCTGCAGACCCATGACTCCGAGACCGACCGGACGATGGCGCAGGTTGGAATTGGCGGCGGCTTCCACCGGGTAATAGTTGATGTCGATCACGTTGTCCAACATCCGCATCACGACGTGCACCGTTTCCCGCAGCTTATCATGATCGATGCTGCCATCGTCACGGATATGCTCGATCAGATTGATGGAGGCGAGGTTGCAGACGGCGACTTCATCGCTGCTGGTGTTCAGTTCGATCTCTGTGCAGAGGTTTGAATTGTGAATGACGCCCGCATGATCCTGAGGGGAGCGGATGTTGGCCGGGTCCTTCCAGGTCATCCAGGGGTGACCCGTCTCGAAGATCATCTCGATCATCTTTTTCCAAAGAGCCAACACACGGACTTTGCGCCCATAGAGTTTGCCTTCATCCAACATTTTTTCATAAGCCAAGTAACGTTCTTCGAACTTCCGGCCATACAATTCGGGTAGGTCACGCACGTCATTGGTGCGGAAGAGGGTCCAGGTGGCATCCTTGGGCAGTTTGCCTTCCGAGATGTCATTCAGCCGTTTCATGAACAGGTCGGGAATCCAGTTGGCCGTGTTCATGTTGTGGGTGCGACGCCGGTCATCCCCGGTTTCTTTACGCAGATCCAGGAAGTCCTCGATGTCCATGTGCCAGAGTTCCAGATAGGAACAGAGCGCCCCAGGACGTTTACCGCCTTGGTTGACCGCGATGGCGATGTCATTGGAAACCTTGAGGAAAGGAATCACTCCGGAAGATTCCCCATTGGTGCCATGAATGTGAGCGCCGGTGCCGCGCACGGCGGACCAGGAACAACCCAGACCACCCGCCCACTTCGAGAGCAGCGAGAAACGACGCCAGGTTTCCGTGATCTCCTCGATGCTGTCCCCGCAGTAAAGCAGATAACAACTGGAAAGCTGGGAGTGGATGGTGCCTGCGTTGAACAGGGTCGGGGTGGAGGAACAGGCCCGCTTGGTTTTGTAGATATTGTAGAACTCCACCGCTCGCTTATTTTTCTCAGGCTCGAGGATGGCAAGACCCATGGCGACACGCATCCAGAAAATTTGCGGCGCCTCCAGACGCTTCTTCCCGCCCTTGACCTTGTCCACCTGATGATGGATGAGGTAACGATCAAAAAGGGTTTGCACCCCCAGGAAGTCAAACTGTAGATCCGCGAAGGGATCAATGGCCTCCGCCAACTCCTGCAGGTTGAAATCCATCAGACGCTTGTCCAACCGGTTCAACTCAATGCCTTTGGGAATGTATTGAATAAACGCTTCAATATGTGCCTGCTTCAGGGCGTCGATACCGTCCGAGATCTTCCAGTTCAGCGTTTCCTCATAAATGTAGGTCAGCAGAATACGCCCGGCGAAGAAGCGGGAATCCGCATCAACATCGAGCAGATTTTTAGCATTAAGGATGATGGCGTCACGTTGCTCTTCCTTCGACAGGGACATGGAGGCACTGCGCAGAAGACGGGCGATAAGTTCACTTTCACTCAGAGTCAGGTTGAGATTGATGCGGGCGTAGGAAATCCGGGCGCGGATGTCGGCCAACTGCTCGCGGGAAGCCAATTCCAATTGATCCGGCTGGTCATCCACCGCCTGCTCCAATTCGAGGTCACGCAGGGCGGCACGCTTGGCCCTGTATTTCCCGTAAGCCAAAGCCACGCGCGGCTGGTTGATATCCATCAGGGTCTCTTCGACCAAGTCCTGGAGTTGCTCGATATGGATGAAGAGAGGCCGCTCCTTCTTCATGCGGAACTCGATTTCCGCCCGCACCTGCTGGCCCACACTGGCATCCGCTTTGGCGGCGGCGCAGGCCGCCTGCACAGCCAGCTCAATTTTATAACCCATCCACGGCACCACCCGGGGCTTGCCGGACTCGGCGTTGGGCAGGTCGCGGCGGATCACTTGGGGGAATCCCGACGTCACATCATCGATGCTGACGACTTCCTGGGAGGAAAGGGCGGTGGTCATAAAAAAACTCCTTTTTAGATTTCTAATTTTTGCTGTTTAAAACGTTTGGGCTCCGGCGATCTCAAATGAGATCGTCCTCGTTGCTGTTTTTCATGCTGCCACCCGTCTGATACTCAGTGACGCGGGTTTCGAAGAAGTTCTTTTCCTTTTTCAAGAAAATGACTTCATCCAGCCAGAGGAAGGGATTGGATTTGACCTCGGAGAGAGGTTCCAGACCCACACTGATGAGGCGACGGTCCGCGTTATAATCCACATAAGTCAGGAACTCTTTCTGTGTCATGCCCACCGTGTCTTCCGGCAAACAGTCGCAGACAAATTCCTTCTCCAAGGCCACGCCCTCGCGCATGAACTCACGAAGCTCTTCCCTGAATTCCGGGGTCCAGATGTCAGGGTTCTCCTGCACCAGTTGCTCGAAGATGTAACGACCCAGGGCGATGTGGTTGGACTCATCCCGCAGGGTGTATTGAAACATCTGACCCACTCCGGTCATCTTATTCTGACGATGCAGGGAGAGAATCATGGCAAAAAGGGCATAGAATTGGGTCCCTTCCAGCACTTGGGAAATGCCAAAGATTGCCTTGGCAAATTTCTTTTTGTTTTCCGTCAGGGTCAAATCCAAGCCCATCTTCAACTCCGGCATGTGACGGGTGATGAAAGCGTTTTTCTTGGCGATTGAGGGAATGTCACTGAACTTGGCCGTAACCTCATCCTGATCGATGTTCAGGGAGCCGATGATATGAAGCAGCGAATCCATGTGGATGGATTCTTCCGCGATCCAGCGCAAGGAGGCATGTTTGAGCTCAGCTGCGGTCAAGTTGTTCTCGATGGCGTGCAAAACGCTGTCACCGACGATGCCTTCCGCCGCGGAAAAATAGCCTACTCCCATTTCGATGATCCAACGTTCCTTGGCGCTCAGCGCATTGGAGTTCCACGTGGTGCAGTCCTTCGTCATGTCAATGACATCAGGCTCCCAGTGATTGGCCTTCATCTGTTTGTAGATGCGGTAAGCCTCGTGATACTTCAGAGGCATGATGTTCAACTCCGCCGTGCGCAGACCGTTGATGACCCGTTTGGCGTCTTTGCGTTCACGCGCCTTGTTCCGATCCAATTTAAAGGACTTGTTGCGGAAAGAAACGTAAACAAAATTACCGTCCTCGCGCTCCAAGATTTGGTCCTGATCCAACAATTCGTCCGTGGCTGGTGCTATCATAGTCTGTATCTCCCTATCTTTGCGTTATCTCTGACGCCTTTTACTTGTTTTTCCTTAAAAAGATTTGATGCCTTCTGGAAGCTCTACCTAACTGCGGGGAAAGCTTTTTGAGAGGCCCAGCTACACCAGTCATGGTGCAACTTCATAAAGAACTCCACAACAGATAGTGGCACTCAGGCGGTCCGTCAATTTTTTTTCCACAAAAAAATGCGATTAAACACATCCTGTAGCGTATTTGCCACCAAAACACCCCCATATCTTGATGAAGACCTTCAAAACGCCATATTTCTAAACAATTCATGCCTAGTGACTTAGCTGGGTTTCCCTCGTTTTCTACGGAATTAGGGCCCCAACCGTAACCCAAACGCCATGTTGTGAATAAGTTTTCTACTCGTCACAAATCCTTTCCTAAATTATCACGTTCCCCCAGCTTTCCCGCCTCTATTCTCTTGCTTTTCCCATCTTTCCTCCCTTATCTAACAACAGTTCTTTACCCATCCGATGAGCTGCGGAACCAGGGAAGGCCGTTAGAACCGGCCACAGTTGCGCTGCGGTATCGAGTCACAAACTCCCATTGACCTAACATCACTCACATGATGTCGGGTCGAACAAAACCAATCTGGACGCAAGTCCGGGTGAAGGTGGGAGCCAGGCCGTGGAAACACCCCCCAAGGGATTTCCCGACAAACTCGGAGTCCGAACATCTGCCCACAGCTCCTCACCCACCCTGCCGCTTCTCACCAAGCGTCGGAGTGCCCAACCTTCATCGCACCAATGAAGCGTGAGAGTGCAACTCTGGCTGGAAGGCTCCCTTCCCCTCCGTTCGCTCTTGCTCTTGTATCAGGAGTCAGAAAATTATGTTGTCCCCATGGAAAGCCAGACTCAGCAGTCTGGTCATCGTTAGTTTATGTCTTGTCAACCTTTGCCCCGGCCAAACCGCACCCACCCCAGCCCCCGCCGACAAACCCGCCGAGGCCTCACCCCCACCAGAACAAGCACCCGAAGCTGAAAGCGAGGAAACCACCCCTAGCACCCCTCCTCAAACCCTGCCGGATATTGTCGTCACCGCCACCCGCACCCAGCAGCCTTTCAAAAAAACAGGCAGCCCCCTCTTTAAACTCACCACCCAGGACTACACGCGCAACCAACGCGAAGGCAGCTTCACCGAAGCCCTCCGTTCCGCCCCCGGCCTCGGCATCGCCAACGTCGGTGCCCGCGGTGGCCTGACCCAGGTTCGTTTACGGGGCACCCAGGACAGTGACGTCACCCTGCGCCTCGACGGAGTCAAGATCAACAACCCCATCTTCAACTCCACCGACACCACCTTCCTGAGTTATGCCGACCTGTATAACACGGAAAGTGTCGAAGTTCTTTACGGCCCACAAAGCACCCTCTTCGGCTCATCCGCCGTTGGCGGCGTCATCTCTTCCACCACCAAAAAAGGCAGCGGCGATCCCAAGGTCCTTTACCGTCAGGAATTCGGAAGTCTCGACACCTTCCGGGAATTGATCCAGAGCGACGGTGCCGTGGGCGACTTCGCCTACTCCCTGCACTACGCCCGTGAAGACACCCAAAACAACCGGGCCAACAACGACCTCAGCGTGGACAGCTACTCCCTCCGTCTCGACTATCAGGTCAATGAAAGCCTCGCCATCGGTGCCATCACACGCGGCACCCTGGCCAACTACCAGGAGCCGGGCAGTGTCCGGGCGGATGCCTTTGTGCAAAACGATCCCAACGATGAGGTCTTCTCTGAAAATCTGACTGGCAGCCTCTTTCTGGACTTCACCCCGAACGACCTCTGGCACAGCAAGCTCGTCCTGGGCACCAATCAAATCCGTTACGACTCCCGGCAACCCCTCCCCAACCCCACCGATGCCGTCACGCAGCTCTTCGGGGGACGTGTCGCCTCACAAAATGTAAGTGATGCCGGAACCTACAGCATCGATTGGCAGAACGACTTTCATCTCTGGGAACAAAACACCCTGAGCGTGGGCTGGGTCTTGGAACAATTGACCGGGCACGACAGCACCTTCGCCTGGCAAACCGCCTATCAAAATGCGTTTTACCTCCAGGACCAGTGGGAACCTGTCCAAAACCTGTTCCTCACCGGAGGACTCCGTTTCGAGAGACATGAGGACGCGGGGGAATCCCTGACCTACTCCTTCTCCGGCGCCTACCTCATTGAAGCCACCGACACCAAAATCCGCTCTTCCTACGGCACCGGATTCAAAGCCCCGGACTTCTTCCGGCTTTACAGCAACGACCCCGCGAACTTCCTCGTCGGCAATCCCAACCTCAAACCGGAAGAATCACGCGGCTGGGACGTCGGCCTGGACCAGTTTTTCCTGGAAGACCAACTCGTCCTCAGTGCCAGCTACTTTCAAATCGAAACACGCCGCACCTTCGACTTCGTCTCCGATCCCGTGACCTTCATCTCCAGTCCGGTCAATGCCAACCAGGGCGTAAGCAAAGGCATGGAGTTCTCCGCCCGCGGGCAACTGACCAGCCACTGGCGCGTCTCCGCCAGCTACACCCACACGGATGCGGAACTGGAACGCAACGGCATCACCACCCGCCGACGCAACGTGCCCCGACACCTGGCCGGCTTCGACACCAACGTGAATGTCCTCCCACAACTCATCCTCGGGGCCGGACTCAACCTCCAGGCGGACCGGGAGGAGTTGTATCCCAACTTCACCCAGGGCGAATCCGACGACTTCGTTACCGCCCGCATCTACGCCAGCTACGAGATCCACCCTCACAGCACCCTCTTCTTCCGCTGTGAAAACCTGACCGATGCCGACTACCAAAGCTCCATCGGCTTCCCCGTGCCCGGACGAAGCTTCTACGGCGGTTTCGAACTAAGATATTAATCAACGATGACACCTTCCGTCCGCTACGCGGCCACCTTCCTTACCAGGAAGGACTCTCTGCGCCCGCCTCTCTCCAACCAAAACTCAAACCCAACCCCCTCATCCCGACCCTCGCACCGCAACCCTCTCCTCTAAAAAGAGGAGTGGCACGAAGTGACGAGGTGTGTCTTTCTTACTCCCATGAAATGGCACTACAACCCCCAACTCAAAGCTCGTGCCCGCGAACTCCGGAAAAAAATGACCCGAGGTGAAATTCTTCTCTGGCAACAACTCAAACAAAAAGACCTCCGAGGCGGCCAAGACTTCCATCGTCAGAAACCTCTGGACCAATTCATCGTGGACTTCTTCTGCCCCCGGCTTGGCCTGGCCATCGAAGTCGATGGCTCCACCCACAACTCCCGGATGGATGAAGACGGGATCAGGCAAAAACGACTGGAAAGCCTGGGCATCCATTTCCTGCGCTTCACAGAACGAGATGTCTGCACCAAGCTTGAAGCTGTCCTTTCCGTCATTGATGAATGGATTCGCGACCACACCGCACACCTCTCCCCCACCCTCTCCTCTAAAAAGAGGAGTGGCACGAAGTGACGAGGTGTGTCTCCCCTCCTACCCAACCCACTCAGCCCAGTTTTTTCGCCCAACGGGCCAGTTCCGCCCTGACTTGTCTGGCTCCAGGGGCTCCCGTCATGCGACGTCGGGCCAGTGCCTTCTCCACGTCGAAGACCTCCAGGGTCTTGGGTTCCATGGGCGGGTGAATTTTTCTCCACTCGCTCAAAGGTAATTTCGATAAAGGACAACCCAACTTCTCCGCACAAGCCACGGCCTGCCCCACAATCTCGTGGGCATGTCGAAAAGCCACCCCACTCAGAACCAAGGCATCCGCCACATCCGTGGCCAGAAGCAACGGGTCCGCCACCGCACGGGCGCAGGCTTCCTCGTTGACCCGGATATCCCCCAGCATGGCCGCCATCACATCCAGGGTCTCCTGCACCGTGTCCACGCTGTCAAAGAGCCTTTCCTTGTCCTCCTGCAGATCACGGTTGTAAGTCATAGGCAGACCCTTGACCAGAGTCAGCAACGCCATCAAATCCCCAATCACCCGCCCGCTCTTGCCCCGCGTGATCTCGGCCACGTCCGGGTTTTTTTTCTGCGGCATCAGGCTGGATCCCGTGGTGAACGCATCTCCGATTCTGATAAAACCGAACTCGGCTGAGGACCATAAAATCAAATCCTCCGCCAGGCGGGACAAATGCACCGCCGTCACGGCATTGGCCGCTGCATACTCCAACATAAAATCCCTGTCGCTGACCGCATCAAGCGAGTTCCGCGTCACGCTGGCAAACCCCAACAACTCCGCCACCCGCTCACGTTGCAGTGGAATGGTGCTCCCGGCCAGGGCGCCGGAGCCGAGAGGCAACACATCGACCCGCTTCACGCAGTCCTGCAGACGACCCCGATCCCGATCAAACATCTCCACATAAGCCAGAAGATGATGCGCCAAATACACCGGCTGGGCCCGTTGCAAGTGCGTGTAGCCCGGAATCAACACCTGCGACTGCGCCGTGGCCCACTGCACCAGTGCCTTTTGCATCCTGGCCAGCAGGCTGAGATCCACCGCGATTTGATGTTTCACCCACAAGCGCATATCGGTGGCCACCTGGTCGTTGCGACTGCGGCCCGTATGTAATTTGGCTCCGGCCGGAGTCCGTTCAGTTAGGGCGGCCTCGATGTTCATATGCACATCCTCCCTCGCCTCGCTCCAGACAAAGGTTCCCGCCTCAATCTCCTTCTCGATCTGTCGCAGTCCTTTTTCTATTGCGGAAAATTCCTTCGCCGTCAGAACCCCGATCTCGGAAAGCATCCGGGCATGAGCGATGCTCCCTGCGATGTCCTCCCGATAAAGTCGTTTGTCAAAATGCACCGAGCGCGTGAACCGTTGCACCTTCGCATCCGGACCGCTGCTGAAACGCCACCCCACAACGTTTGTCCTGAGTCTTCATCACGCAGTCTTTAACCCGTCTCATGCCGGGAAGCAACCTGCAACTTCATCTCCCCCGCCCCTGCTCTTTTTTCGTGCTTTTCCCCGGTGGCATGGTTTCCTGACTCCTTTACGGAATGAAACTCCTGCTTTTAAACAGCACCTTCTGGCCCTTGGTGGGCGGTCCTGAAACGGTGATGCGTTATCATGCCGAGGGATTGTCCCGCGCCGGGCACGAAGTCCGCGTCCTCACCGGGCACGGCCAGCCCAGCACGGAATCCTACGAGGTGGTCACCCTGAAGGAGCTTTCCCCCGGCTTCCCCCTGAATCTCACCGTGAAGCGTGCGGTGGATCACGGACAGACGGACATGCATTTCCAGGATTTCACCAAGCAACTCCTCCAGCTCCTCGAACCTCATTACGCCTGGGCGGATCTCGTCATCACCCACGGACCTTTCACCACCCACTTCAACCTGGCCCTGACCCAGGCACTCTGGACCCTGGCCGATAACAAAAAACCGTCGCCTGGGTTCACGACCTCACCGCCACCAACAAAAATTACGCCCTGCCCAATCCAACCAAAATGCCCTGGGCTCTCATGCGCAAGGCCCACCCCAACGTCCATTACGTCGCCGTCACCGCCAACCGTCAAAAGGAAATCAACCTCAGTCTGGGCGTCCGCATCGAGGAAATTTCCGTCATCGAAAACGGCGTGGCCCACCATGAACTCTGGGGCCTGGAGCCTGAGTTTTATCAATGGCTGGAAGCACGCGATTTCATCCGGCGCGACATCGTTTTTTATTACCCCACCAAGTTGATGCAGCGCAAAAACATCGACCAGGCCATCCTCTTCATCGACGCCATCAAAAAATCCGGGCTCCAGCCCATGCTCATCGTCACCGGGAGCCAGGACGTTTACGGCACCGCAGGCCAGGCTTATGAGGACTATCTGAAAAATTACCCCAAACAATTGGGCTTGGAAAAAGACGTCTTCTTTCTCAACGACTTCAATGACGAGATCGGCCAGGTCTGGTCCCAGGCCTTCCGCGCGGCCGACGTGCTCCTCTTCCCCTCCGCTTACGAAGGTCACGGCATCCCGCCCGTGGAGGCCGCCCTCTGCCGCCTGCCCTGCTGGACCCTGCCTCTCCCCACCTTGGCGGAATGGCAGTTGCCCAGCCTGACCATGGTCAAAACACCTGCGGAAGCGGTGAAAGCCGCCCACTCCCTCATGCTCAACCCCATCCACCTCGCCCGTAAAGAAGCCCTGCGCAACCACAACTGGCAGCAAATTCATCAACAAAAAATCATTCCCCTCCTCAACGCCCTGATCACTTTCTAAACACCACTCCCCACCCTCCCCAACTTATGGCTCATCTCATCTCCTCCCACGGCTGGAACCACAACCTGCACCTGAGCAATTCCCGCGTCGAACTGCTCATCACCCTCGACGTCGGCCCGCGCATCCTGCGCTTTGCCCCTCTGGGCGGCCCTAACATTTTTAAAGAATTTCCCGCACAGCTCGGCCAACACGGTGAAGCCGACTGGATGATCCGTGGCGGACATCGCCTCTGGGTCGCCCCGGAAGCCGATTACTGTTACACCCCTGACAATGCCCCCCTCTCCCACCAAATCCTGGCCCCGAACCATGTCGTCGTGACATCAACTGTGAACGAAGCCTCTGGTTGGCATACGGAAATGGAAGTCCGCCTCCTCTCCGACCGGGATGAAGTCCAGCTCTGCAACCGTGTGCGCGCCCTCCGCGATCTGGATCTCGACATCGCCCCCTGGGCTCTCAGTGTCATGGCACCGGGCGGCACCGCCATCCTCCCCCAACCCCCGCTCGGCTCCCATCCGGAACATCTTTTGCCTAATCGTCGCCTCATCCTCTGGCCCTACACCGAATGGAACGATCCCCGCTTTTCCTTCGGACGCCCTAACCTCCTCGTCCGCCAGGACGCGGAACGTGGCCCCACCAAGTTCGGCCTGCTCCACCGCGAATCTTGGGTAGCCTATCAACTCGGCTCCCTGCTCTTCGCTAAAACCATCGCCTATCAGGACGGCGCCAACTATCCCGATCTGGGCGTCAATTTTGAACTCTTCACCAACCGGGAAATCCTCGAACTCGAAAGCTTGGCCCCACTTGTCCGCCTGAAGAAAGGTGAATGCGCCGAACATCACGAAACCTGGGTGCTCCAACAGGTCGGCCACCTTGATTGGAACCAAACTTCGCTCCTCGACGTTCTTACCTAAGCAACCTTGATTCTCAGCCTCGACTCGCCCCCCTACTCCAAAGCCCGGGCGATTGGCATCCGCCGCCCCACACCGAAGGCTTTGCTAGTCACCTTCAATCCCGGTGCCGCCTGGCGTCGCTTGTATTCACTCAGATCCACTTTGCGCAAAATCTCCCGCACCAGAGGCTCAGAGTAACCAGCCCGGACCAAATCCGCCACCCCTTCCCCACGCACCACGTAAGCCTCCACGATGGCGTCCAAAATCTCATAAGGCGGCAAGGAATCCTGATCAGATTGATTCTCCCGCAACTCCGCGCTCGGTGCCTTGGTGATGGAATGCTCTGGGATGATTTCATCCCGACGATTGATCCAGCGCGACAACTCATAAACCGTCAACTTGGGCAGATCATTGATCACCGCCAGAGCTCCGCACATGTCGCCATATAAAGTGCAATAACCCACCGCCAACTCGGATTTGTTTCCCGTGGTTAGGACCAATCGCCCCGTCTTGTTCGAGATCGCCATCAGCGTGACTCCGCGGATGCGCGATTGCAGATTCTCCTCCGTCAAGCCCGGTGGAGTGCCCGCCAAAAATGGATCCAGGTGTTGCAACATGCTCTGGAAGGCCGATTCAATCGGCAGGGTGCGGTATTCAATCTCCAACTTGCGGGCCAGTTGTTCCGCATCGGAAATGCTGCCCTCACTGGAGTAACGGCTGGGCATCAAAACGCCTAACACATTTTCCGGCCCCAGAGCATCCACCGCCAACACCGCCGTCAGTGCCGAGTCAATGCCACCACTCAGACCCAGCACGACCTGGCGGAACCCGCACTTGCCCACATAATCACGGATCCCCAGGGAGAGCGCGGAAAATAATTGGGACATTTCCGCAGGCCACTGCTTGTCCAGCACTCCGGCCTCCGTATCCACCATCAACAAATCCTCCGCAAAACCACGCCCACACGCCAACAGGGCACCTGCCCGATTGAAGGCCAAACTCTGCCCGTCAAAGATCAACTCATCATTCCCCCCCACCGCATTCACCTGCACCACCGGCACTTTTTCCGAAAGCGCCACCTTGGCCAACATGGCCTCCCTCACCCGCTCCTTGCCCCGATGCCAGGGGGAGGCGGACAAATTCAACAGCAGATCACAACCCTGATCCATCAGCTCCCGCACCGGGTCACGACGATAGAGTTGCTCAGGCCAAAAATCCTCGTCATTCCAAATGTCTTCACAAATGCTCAATCCGATCCGACAACCCTGCCAGGTCCAGATTTTGTTGTCCTGACCCGGTTCAAAATAACGGTATTCATCAAAGACATCATAGGTGGGCAAGAGGGACTTGCGCACCTCATGGACGCAGTGGCGACGATGCAACACGGCGGCAACATTGTGGAGAGCCTTCCCTTGACCCGAGTCGTTGCGCCGCACCAGGCCCAGCAGCAAGGGCACCTCCCCGGCGATTTCCGCCGCATCACGATTGGCCTGATCGGAGGCCAGCAGAAAATCTTTCTGTCCCAAAAGATCTCGGGGCGGGTATCCGGTCAAAAACAACTCGGGTGCCAACACCAGTTCCGCACCCTTCGACACGGCCCGTTCATATCCCGAACGGAGCTTTTCCAAGTTGCCCTGAAAATCCCCCACCTTCGAGTTCAACTGCAAACAGGCCAGAATCATAAATCCGTCAGACTCAACGCAGGGGCAGAATGACATTCGCCCCGCCCTGACCCGTCACCACGGTCTGGGGAGCTTTGCCGTCCCACTTTTTGACAATCTCCAAATCAACCACCCGTGGTGAATTGGCCAAAGCTTCCCCTTTGATTTTGACCGACTGCGCCTCAGCTTGGGCGTTCACGAGCGTGATCTCCGCCTCCTTGCGCGCCTTCTGCAACTCATACTCCTTGGCCAAAGCCTGCTGCTCCGTCACCTGCTTCAATTCAATCGCTTTTCCAACTCATCCGTCAAGTCGATGTTGGTGATCGGTATGTCGCGGATGTCAATCAGGCCGCTGAGTTCCTCTCTGATTTTAACCAACACCGCCTCCTTGATTTTGATGCGATTCTTGACCAACTCCTCCGCCTTGTAGGATGCCGTAACCTGCTTGACCGCTTCCTGAACCCGAGGCTCCACCAGCGTGGCGTAGGGATTCCCGGCGTAATCCTGGAATAACTCCACCACCTTGCCTTCCGGGATTCGATACAACACCGCATACGACATCTCCACCGTTTGCAGGTCGGAACTAAAACTCGAGGCCTTCCCGTTCTGGGTAATCTGCTGCACCGGCATCTTGATGATGGATTCCACAAAAGGCTTTTTAAAGGTCAATCCCTCGCCCCGCGCCACCGGGTCCACCTTACCCAGAGTCACGGAAACCCCGCGATGCCCCGGCGGAACAATACTCCAACAGCTCAACATAAACCAAACTGCCGTCAGCAGCACCAACCCAATTCCCACCAATCCAGCAATGCCACGTCCTTGATTCATCGTCTTCCTTTCCTCAGAAGGCCACAACAGCCCTCTGCGTTGTTTCTTAGGTTTAATACTGATTCCGTCCTATTTTATCCTGCGGACCCTGTAGGGTTTCTTCATCAAACTGAATGTCCGCCCCACGCACATAACCGCGCTTTCCCCGCACTGTTTCCACCAATACATAACCGTCCCCCGCCCCTTCCACCACCCGGATCCGATTGCCCCGCCGCAGGGTGGTTTCATGCTGGGTCGTTTGATTGGGCCCCAACTCCAGCAAGGGAGTGTCCGTTTTGACAAAAAAATTGTAGGCCTTGTCACTGCTCACACCCAAGCCAGCGCAAGCTCCCAGCATCACCACCAAAAGACAGGTCAACAACGAAAAATATAAATGACGGATCATGATCCGCATCCTGCAAGCCCCCCTGCCGCAATAAAAGCCCAAAATGGAGCAGTTCATCCCTCCTCAAACCCTTTGCACCTGCCGTCTCCATAACAGTCCGTGCCGTGGCCCCAGCAACCAAGCCCCGGCAAAGATTCCGCTTTGCACCAAGACAATACAAGCCGAGGTCGAAGCATTCAGCCAAAAACTGAAGGCGATTCCCAACGTGAACGCCACCCAGGTGCTGGCCACGGCGATCAACATCATCCACTCAAATCGCGGACTCAACAGGAACCCGGTGCAGCCCGGCGTGATCAACATCGCTACCACCAACAAAATACCCACCGCCTCCATCGACAAGACCACCGCAGCCGCAATCAGCGCCAACAAAACATGGGTCAAAATCTGCGTTCTCATCCCCAGACTGCGCGCATGGAGCGGATCAAAACACAGCAACAACAAATCCCTCCGCAAAAAAACAAGAATCAACAACATCAGGCCACCCGTCCACAATGTCCGCTCCACCTGGCCCGGCTCCAATCCCAAAATATTCCCAAATAAGATGTGATCCAGATGCAGGGTGGTGGCGGTTTTACTGAACAAAACCAAACCGAACGCGAAAAGTCCGGTGAATACGATGCCCAGAACCGCGTCCTCCTTGATCCGGCTGTTGGCCTTCAAATAACCGGACAACAACGCACAGACCATCCCGGCAACAAAAGCTCCGAACAAAATCGGCAAGCCCGCCAGATAGGCCAGCACCACTCCGGGCAATACCGCGTGCGAGATGGCGTCCCCCATCAGCGACCAACCTTTCAAGACCAGGTAACAGGACAACACCGCACACACCGTGCCGATGATCCATCCCACCCAAAGCGCTTCCCTCAGAAAATCATGGGCGTAGGGATTCTCCATCATGCCTCCACCCCTTCCCAAACCCGTCGCTTTCTGGCCAAAAGCCCATGTTTTGGTGCCAGCACAAACACGATCAAAAACACCAAGGTCTGCAACACCACCACACAACCTCCGACCGAGCCATTCAGATAATAACTCGCATACGCGCCCGTGGCCGAAACCACCACCCCGATCACCGCGGCCAGGATCAACATCCTGCCAAAACGTTCCGTCAACAAATACGCCGTCGCTCCCGGCGTAATCAACATGGCCACCACCAGACAGGCCCCCACGGCCTGAAGCGCCGCCACCGCCGTGGCCGAAAGCAGGGCCAGCAACAAAAAATGGTGGTAAGCCGGACTCAGACCCAGAACCCGGAGTTGCCCCGCATCAAAACAATACATCAACAGATCCTTCCATTTGCAGACCAGAATCAGCAGCGTCACCACCGTCAACAGCACCAACTGCAGCACATCCATGTCATGAATGCCCAACATGTTGCCGAAAAAATCAACTTTAAATCCACCTCACTCAAAAACAGGGAAATGAATAATAATCCCAAGGCGAAAAAAGAGGTGAACACAATGCCGATCACCGCATCCTCCCGAATCGGAGTCCGGGCCTTGACCAGGCCGATGCCTACCGCCGCCAGCATTCCACTGCTGAAGGCCCCCACCGCGAAGGGCAATCCGGCCATGTGAGCCAGCACCACTCCGGGAACCACCGCATGGGAAAGTGCGTCGCCCATCAGCGACCAACCCTTCAAAATGACAAAACACGACAGCAACCCACAAACCAACCCCACCATGCCCGAGACCCAGATGGCCTTGGTCATGTATTCATACTGAAAGGGTATCAACAGGCCGCCCCAATCCGGATTCATGATTCGCTCGGATCCCCCTTGTCCTCCACTTTGCCTCCATGCCCCAGCACCAAAGGCCGCTCGTCATCGGTCAACACCAGCGGATTGGAACCCGGCGCATCGTCCAAACGGAAATGTCGCAACTTGCCCCCGAAGGCTTGCAGAAGGTTTTCAGCAGTAAACACCTCCGAGGTCGTGCCTTGGGCCAAAATGCGACGATTGATCAACACCACCTGATCACAAAACTCCGGCACGGAACCGAGGTTGTGGGTTGAGACCAGAATGATGTGCCCCGCCTCCCTCAGTTCACGCAACAGACCGATGATGGTGTGCTCCGTCGTCACATCCACCCCGGTGAATGGTTCATCCAACAAAATCAACTTGGCCTCCTGCGCCAAGGCCCGGGCCAGAAACACCCGCTTCTTTTGTCCCCCGCTCAACTCTCCAATCTGACGCTCCTGCAACTCCAACAAACCCACCCGCTTCAAGGCCTGACGGACCGCCTCACGATCCGCGCGCCGTGAGATGCGCAAGGCGTTCATGTGGCCGTAACGACCCATCATCACCACATCACGCACCAACACCGGAAAACTCCAGTCCACCTCCTCGCTCTGGGGAACGTAGGCCACCCCATTGGCCCGACAGGCCTCCTTGACCCCGAGCCCCGCAATCCGCACGCTGCCCTTCTGCGGCTCCACAAATCCCATGATCGATTTGAACAAAGTGGATTTACCACTGCCATTGACCCCGACCATGGCGCAAATCGAACCCGCCTCCAGGGAAAAGGAGGCATCCTTCAACGCGGTGTGACCATTCGGATAAGTCACGGTCACGCCCTCCACCCGCAGGCTCATCGGAGTGCTGATGCAGGGAGTAGTCATAAGTCAGGGCGTGGATGATGAAAAGGCATCCACAATCACCTTCGCATTGTATTCCAAAAGTTTCAAATAGGTCGGCACCGGACCCTTGGCATCCGTCAGTGAATCCACATACAGAACTCCGCCGTAACGCGCTCCGGTTTCCTTGGCCACCTGGCGCATCGGCTTGTCGCTGATCGTGCTTTCACTAAAAACGACCGGGATTTTATTGGCCCGCACCGTGTCAATCACCGCTTGAATCTGCTGCGGTGTCCCCTGTTGATCTGCATTGATGGGCCAGAGATAGAGTTGCTTCATTCCATAAGCCTCCGTCAGGTAGGAGAAAGCGCCCTCACTCGTGACCAACCAACGTTTTTCTTCCGGTATCTTTTGTAAAAGAGCGCGCACCGGGGCATCCACGGCTTGGATCTGGGCGGAATATCGGGCGGCATTTTCCGCGTAGATCTTTTCGTTGGCCGGATCCAGTTTGGTCAAAGCACGACGGATGTTCTCCACATAAATCAAACCATTCTTCGGAGACATCCAGGCGTGGGGATTCGGCTTCCCGCTATAGGGCCCGGAACGAATGTCCATGGGCTGGATACCTTCCGTCAACACCACGGAGGGCACATTTTTGACCCGATGAAAAAACTTCTCAAACCAGGCCTCCAGATTCATCCCGTTCCAAAAAACCAAATTCACCTTGCCCGTTTTGATGATGTCGCCCGGCGTCGGCTCGTAACCGTGGATTTCCGCCCCCGGCTTGGTCAGGGACTCCACCACAGCGGCATCCCCGGCCACATTCCGGGCCATGTCCTGCAGGATGGTGAAGGTGGTCAACACCTTCAATTTGGGAGATTCAGCAGCCTTCAACGACCAGGCAGGCCAAACACCCGCCAACAACAGAATCAACAAAAGATTGGTTTTCATAACACTCGAAAGGTAACCGCTACGGTGTTAGTGTCAACTAACTTATTTCTTGCCAACTAAATATCGTCCCTTAAGCTGCACCCATGCCGCAGGAGCCGGGCCCCATCATCAGTCCAAGCATTGAGGATTATCTCGAACGTATTTATGAATTGATCGAGGGCAAGGGCTACGCCCGCGTCTCTGATATCGCCAGCGCCCTCAACTTCAGCCGCCCCAGCGTCACCGCCATGGTGCAACGCCTCGACCGCCTCGGCTTCCTGCGCTACGAACGCTACCGCGGCCTGACCCTCACGGCCAAGGGTCGCGAGATCGCCCGCCGCATCCAACGCCGCCATGTCATCCTGACCGAGTTCTTCACCCTGCTCCAAATCGATCGCAACCTCATCGCCCGCGATGTCGAAGGCATTGAGCATCATCTCAGCTCGGAAAGCTTGGAACGTCTGGAACTGTTGCTGGAATATTGGAAGGCTCACCCCGCGCAGTTGCAACTCATCCTGCAACCGCCCACCGCCCGGCGTAAAAAATCAAGCACCAAGGCAACGCCCCCAACGCCCCCAACGCGACCCTGACTACTTGGCCCCAGCCAGACTCAAAAATCGTTCGGCCAGCTCTTTGCCCCGTTTTAAATCCTGGCGATGACAAGGAATGACCAAAAAAGCCTTGGCCACTTCCTGCGCGACTTCCTCCACTTGGGCGCCCTCGATGTAGGTCCTTTTTTCAATGTTCACCCTGGGTCTCCCCTCCAGACAACGTAGTTTCAACCACGGCTCCTTGAGTTTGGAAACCCCTTCCAGTTCCACCTCGGCCTGAAGTTGAGGAACAGGAACCATTTGCAGCAGAGTCTGCTTGCGAAGCTCGTTCAGCTTGAACTCCTGGCCCACCACCAAAACTTTTTTCTCCGGCTCAAACTTCATGACCAACTCAATGTTCAGCTTCTTGGCCGAAGCCTCCATGAAGCTTTTCCATTCCTCAAAGGCCACGTTAAGCTCTCCCGCCTGTAACGAAGTTCCCGAAACCAGAATCATCCACCCCAAAATCCATAACTTCATAAGCCCAATCTACATCTCCCCCCAAAAAAGGGACAGACCCTTTTTGGGAAAGCGATACCCGATATTGTCTATAGACATTGTAGGATTAAGAGCTATCTTGATTTCTCTGAAAATGGTCTCACTCTATAAATCACCTTAACTTTCATATCCATGTCCACCAAAAGCGTTGAAGAAATTAAAAAAGAAAGCCGGCACCTGCGCGGTCAAATCGTTGAAACCCTGAAGTCGGATGTCAGCCACTTTGAAGAAGCTGAGTATCAACTGCTGAAATATCACGGCACCTATCAACAGGATGACCGGGACCTGCGTAACGAGCGCAAAAAAGCCGGATTGGACAAGGCCTGGTCCTTCATGGTCCGCTCCAAGATCCCCGGCGGTGAACTCAGCGCTGATCAATACCTCATGCATGACAAGATGGCCGATGATCTGGCCAACCACACCTTGCGCATCACCACTCGTCAGGGTTTCCAGGTCCACGGGATTCTCAAAGGCAGCCTCAAGGAATGTATCGCCCGCATCTGCAACTCCGGCCTGACCACCTGGGGTGCCTGTGGCGATGTCGTGCGCAACACCATGTCTGCCTCCAGCCCGCTCCATGACGCCGCCCACCTCGACGCACTGAAATTGGCCCAGGAAATCAACGACGCCACCCTGCCAAAAAGCCGCGCCTTCAGTGAAATTTGGCTCGACGGACAAAAGCTGGATCTGAATTCCTCAGCCACAGCCAACCAGGAAGCCGATTCCCTCTACGGTGAACTTTATCTGCCCCGTAAATTCAAAATCGCCATCGCGGTTCCTCCCCGCAATGACGTGGATGTTTTCTCCAATGACATCGGCTTCATTTGCCATGCACCTCATGGCGTGGTCGAAGGTTACAACATCTACGTGGGCGGAGGCTTCGGCATGAGCCACGGCCAGCTCCAAACCCGCCCCTTCCTCTCACAACCTCTGGGTTACGTGACCCGCGCCCATTGCGTGGAAGCCGCCCTGGCCATCATCACGACCCAACGTGACTTCGGCAACCGGGCCGAGCGCAAGTTGGCCCGACTGAAATACCTTGTCCAAAGCCGCGGCATCGAATGGTTCCGCACGGAGGTGCAATCCCGGATGAAAGGCCAGGTCGAGCCGCTCAAGGACATCAAACTCGACGGCGTCTCCGACATGTTAGGTTGGCATGAGCAGGGCGACGGCAAGTGGTTCTGCGGCGTCTTTGTTTCGGAAGGTCGGATCAAGGACACCGATCAAGTGCAATACCGTCAGGCACTGCGCAAAATTGCCGAAACCTTTCAACCCCGCATTCGGCTGACCGCGAACTGCAACCTGATTCTCTGCGACATCCAACCCAGAGACCGCGCCGCCATCGACCAGATTTTACGCCAGCACGGCATTGCCGATCCGGCTGGATTGACGGAAGCTCGGCGCATGGCCCACGCCTGCGTGGCCCTGCCTACCTGCGGCTTGTCCCTGGCGGAGAGCGAACGGGTTTTCCCCCAGGTCATGAATGGCATCGATGCCATTTTACGCGAACTCAATCTGGCCGAGGAGCCGATCCTGTTCCGGATGAGCGGTTGTCCCAACGGCTGCTCCCGTCCCTACAACGCGGACATTTCCTTCGTCGGACGTGGCCCCAACAAATACGCCTTTTTCATCGGCGGCTCGCATCGTGGAGATCGTTTGGTCGGGCTGGAGGAAAAGACCGTGCTTCTCGATGAGATTCCGGCCAAGGTCCGCCCCTACCTGGAGACCTACGCCCGGGAACGCAAGCCCAGCGAACGTTTCAGCGACTTCTGGGCCCGCACCCGCACCAATGGAGAAGCCCCCAGCCCCGAGCAGTTCCACATCGAGCTGGAGGAGCGGGCCAAGCGTCTGGCGGAAGCCGGGGAAAAACCCACCGCCCAAGCCTGAAGAGGAATCCCCATGAGCAATGCCCTCTTGACGCCCAAGGATGGACCCGGAAGTATGTCCGCTTGATGTCTTCCGAATCCACCGAGTCTTCCGGGCACTCTCCCGCCCCCTCTGAATTGCAGATCAGCAAGGACGATCTCAATCAACTCCCCCAACTTCGTTATGACGGGCCGATTGAATTGATTCAAAACAATCGGGAGCTGGAAAAGAATCTTTCCGAAATTTTGTCAGAACCCGTGCTCGGTTTTGACACGGAAACCAAACCCAGCTTTCGCAAAGGACAGAGCTTCCTGCCCTCCCTCGTCCAAGTAGCGACGCGGCACTGCGTCTTCCTGATCCAGCTTCAGGAAAGGGAACTTCCCGAAGCATTGGGCCGCATCCTGGAATGGCCGGGCTCACTCAAGACCGGCATTGCTCTGAATCAGGACGTGGCCAAGTTGCGCGAGCTGGGGGAATTCACCGATCATGGTGTGTTGGATCTCTCCAAGGTGGCTTCCCGTCTGGGAATCAAAACGACCGGGCTGCGAAGCCTGACTGGAATTCTTCTGCGCGGACGCATCTCGAAGGGGGCACAAGTCACGGACTGGAGCCGACCCCGCCTCAGCGAAGCTCAGATCAGCTACGCCGCAACCGATGCGTGGATCAGCCGGGAGCTCTATTTTGCGTTGAAACAACTGCCCGGTGCCGAATCCGTGCTGGCAGAATTTTAACGCAGTCGGAAAATAACGAAGGGCATTTCCACGCCCCTCAGTCTCAGCCCCAATAGCCCCTCTTTAAACGCCAATCTTCAAGGCCGTCTTCAGAACTTCGCTCAAGCGTTCCCGATTGTAAGGCTTGGCAATGACGGCGCTGAATCCGAAGGCGTGAGGATCCTGCATCACAGGTTGATCGATGTAACCGCTGGAGGCAATCGCCACCACCCCGGGGTCCATCTGTTTGAGGGTGTGCACGGCGGCGGCTCCACCCACCCCGTGCGGGATGAGCAGATCCATCACCACCCCATCATAAGCCCAACCCTGCTCCAGAGCAGCGGCATAAAGATCAATGACTTCCTTACCATCCTTGGCCAGGGTCACTTCATAGCCCAACTGACGCAGCAGAGTTCCGACAAATTTACGCACCAACTCTTCATCATCCATGAACAGAATTTTCCTCGGTCCATGCGTGGCCTTGGGGTGCACCACGGGCACGGACTCCATCTGCGATTTCAAGCTGGGCAGGTAGAGGCGGACCTTGGTGCCCTGTCCCAGCTTGGAGTCCAAACTGATGGTTCCCCCGTGCCGTGACAAAATGGAAAGAGCAGAGGTCAAGCCCAGGCCGGAACGATTGGCCTTGGTGGTGAAGTAAGGTTCAAAAACCCGATCCACCGCACCCGGATCCACTCCGGCACCTTCATCTTCAATCATCACACTGAGATAAGAACCGGGTGCCAACTGGGGCGGACGACTGGGTGAATCGAGGGAAAACTGCACTTTGGAGACGGACACCGTCAGACTCCCCGCCCCACGCATGGCGTCCACCGCATTGTCCACCACCAGCCGAATCGCTTCACAAAAAGAACTTTGCGCCACACGAACCTGCTCCAGACCCACCGGAATCTGGAAATCCACCTTGGTCGCTTTATTGGACACGGCGGAATTGACCACCCCCTTCAACAAAGGCTCCAGGGAAGACAAGGTCATTTCCTCATCCTCGCTCATGCCCAGGCTTAACAAGCGGGCCACCACCTGCTGGGCCTGACGGGTGGAATTGTCCGCCCGCTCCAGATGACCCCGAGCGATCTCATTGTTCCCCGTGGCATTTTGCGCCGCCTTGATGTGCTCGATCAGATTTTCCAAAATGTTTTTAAACTCGTGTCCAACTCCCGAAGCCAGGGAGGAGACCGCCTCAATCTTTTTGGCTTTGATCAACTCCTCCTCCATCTTTTTCCGGCTGCTCACATCCCGCGCCACCAGCACCAGACACTCCACATCCCCCTGCTCGTTGGTCACAATCCTGGCCTGCGATTCCAGCAAGACCCAGTGCCCTTTTTTGTGACGCATCCGGTATTCCACCTTGCGCCCCATCCCGGTTTTCAGCGATTCCTGGAAAGCCAGCTCCACTTTCGGCAAATCCTCCTCATGCACCTCGGACAGGGAATAACTGCCCTCCAGACTCTCCGGTTGATAACCCAGAGTGCTGAAGTAAGCCTGATTGTTCCATACCCGCGTGCCATCCGGGCGCACCACTGCCAGCAAGTCCGCCACGTTGTCCGTGATCAACTTGAATAGCTGCTCAACCTTGCCCACCTCCACCCGCTCATCCCGCAGCTGCTTCAGCTCGGTCAGGAGATGGGGAATTTCACTCTTGGGCACGAATTCCGTAGTGTCAGTGATCTCCGGCATAATGGTAAACAGTGCTAACTAGCTACTCCCATGCCACGGACTCATCTTTGACCCCGTCACAGAGAGAAACGTTTCCGGCCTGTGAATAACTAGGCCAAAAAAGCTTGCACTAGGTAAATATAGCCTATGTCTTCAACCCGGCCACTTCATTTTGACACTTTCCAACCGCGCTCTTCCACATAACCAGTCAGGGATTGAGCCACCAAAGCGGCGACTTCCTTGATTTCCCACTCCAGATATTTTTGCAAACCACTGACGCTTTCATCCGTCTCCGCCAAGGGATCCGGCACCACCTCACGCACCAGCACATCATAACTCATGAAGGGTTGAACCCGGGAACGGTTCCAATCAAAAATAAACACGGTGCATTCCAGAACGGGTTTTCGGTTGGAGCCGCTGACTTGTGGATCTGGTAAAAGAACCCGTTTCAGCACGCCCTGCACCACCCATTGATTCAGGACCACCTCCTCCGTGGAGCCGCTGCTGGGAGCCAGAGCCCCAAGTTCCTTGACCATCGCCCCAGCCAGCCAGTTGGGCAGGGAGGATCGAATGGTCGCCTCATCTCCTGAAGAAACTTCCAGATTCCATAAACAATTTTCCGCCGTCAACGGCAGAACCACGATCCGTTCCGGCAAACCCGCAGGCACCGGCCCCGTCATGGGTTGCAGCGTTTGGGTCGAAACCGAACCGCAGGAAATCAACATCAAACTCCCGATCCAACCCAGCCCCCACCGGCATATCAAACGCATCCTCATCCCACCTTTTATGAAGCAATCCCGCCCAAGTGAAAGTGCAATCGACTCCAGAAACACTGCTCATGGAAGTTTCCCGATAAATACTTCGAGGTGGAGGAAAGCCTGGGCGACAACAAGCACCCATCCTCTCCGCGACTGTAATCATAGCGGCAAAAGGAAACCTGCCAGATCAAGTCCCGCCCCAGCTCGCCCACCTCCATGACTGAAAGCAAAGGCAGCGCAGCCATCACATCCCAGGATTGACCGGGCCGGATGCAAGTGCGGCTTTCAAAGAGCGGCTCTCCTATCAAGAGCGCGGCAAACAACTCACGTTGGTTCGGCTGACCCTGCAAGCTCCGGAAATGGGCGGCACTATCAAAACGCACCTGCATGGTTTGATTTTCCGGGGTCACATGAAACTCATAATAAGCCTCCTGATTCTCCCGCTTCAGAAAAAGCTCCAGAACATCCCCGCTTTCCCAGGTCCTCTCATTCCTTCGCGTCGCCAGGTTGAAAATATCCTCATCCAACAAATGCGCCCACACATACAGGCACCTCTCATCATGACAAAGCTGGATTTCTCCCCCGCGAAACGCTCCAAGCTCAGCGCTCCCCTTGAAAGGAAGAAAAGGCAGACGAAGCCCCTTCAAGTCAGGCCCAAGCTCGGACTCCCAGGCCCGGATCTCCGCCCAGTCAAAGCCCTCGGAAACACGTGGACAAATCATATCATGCCCACTCATCGACGGCCCACTCCCCCCGACTTGAATCAAGCTTCTTGGCATCGTGACTTTTTCTAACACTTTCCAAACCACCCGGCAATTGTAAGCTCAAACTGTGACCACGGCACGCAACTGCACCTACCTCCTGAGCAGCACCGACCCTGCCTGCTTGCAAAGTCTGATTCAATCCATGCAGCAAGCCCACTCCTCCGGGCATCAGGTCTTTCTTTATCTCCTCCATGAGGCGGTCACCCGACACGATTCCCCGGAAATCCAATCCATGCTTTCCTCCGGACTACATCTTCATCTTTGCAGCCTGGCGGCAGAACGTTTTCAAGTTCAGCCGCTGGGTTCCTCCGTCCTCTCAGGACTGGGAACCCTGGCCTCTTTCATTCAAAAGGGGACTCCTTCCAATGTTTCAGCAAAAAGTCCGGGGACTCCTGCACCAGTACCGGGAGGGACTCCGTGCTGCTCGAAGCCCAGGATCCGCTCCAGCATCCGGCGGGAAACAGCCTGGAGACCCTGCGGGTGGCCGCCGGACTGGCCCAGCTTTCCGACCTCTCCGTTCATCTGGTTCTAAGCGTGCCGGATTGGGAACCTCAGTCCTCACTCCGATCCTCCAGCGAACTTCAACAGCAGGCACAACACTTCCTCCAATTACTGGAAGATGCCGGGGGAAGCTGGGGAACCCGCCCCGGAGCCAAGACCGACGCCGCCCGAATCACCGTGGGATAAACCCGGCCTTGATTGACAGAGCCCTAACAACACTCGGCAACTTCAAAGCTCTCAGTGCCCACGCTGCACACCACCGGATTGAATGCTGCCTTTGAAATTCAACCAGGCCATGATGCCGAGCAGAACTGCGGCGATGTAAAATCCATACTGGTAGGCGGCCACCCCGACCAGGATCGCGGTAATCATACCAACCACCCGGGCCAATTTTTCAAAACGTGGCCCGACCAGATCCCGAAACATCTGCCCCCCGTCCATGGGCAGAACCGGAAGCAGATTGAACAGGGTCCAAACAATATTGATGTAAGCCGAATACTCCAAAGCCATTTCCACCGGAAGTCGTCCCCAGAGCAACAAGGCCACACTGATCAGACCCATCAGTAATCCCGCCATGGGTCCCGCCGCCACGATGGCCAGGTGCTGCCAGCGCGTAAGCGGCGTTTGTCCAAGCAGCGTCACTCCGCCCAGAGCATGGAGGATGATCCTGGGAGAACCTCCCAAAAACCGCACGGCCAGAGCATGGCCCAGTTCATGCACCAGGACGGAAAAGAAAAGCACCCCAGCAAAAACCAATACCGAAATCCAATCCGTCATCACTCTGATGGAAAGTCCGCCCCCCAATAAAAAGGCGCTCAGCCAGAAAAATCCCTGCACCCGCACCGGAATCCGAAAAATCTCAAGGTTCAACATCGGCCCAGACTGGCAGACTTTCCAATTCTTTCAAAGCACTGGCTGTACTCATGTGCCGGGCCTCGGGATGTCGCTCAATGAATTGATGCACCCAATTTCCCAAATCCCGACTCAGATCGGGTCTTAACCGACACAAATCCTCCGGCTGCTCCCGGAGATGTGCCTCCAAAATTTTTTCTACCGTGTTCTTCTCAAACGCAGGTCTCCCCGCCAGTGCATAATAAAAAACATGCCCCAAAGCATACAGATCGGAAAGCATGGTCGGCGGCTTGCCTTCCAACAATTCCGGCGAAACAAATTCCGGCGTGCCAAAAATTTCCTCCTTGGCCACCTCCCCCAGATTCTCCTCCTGCTCCTGAAATCGAGCCAGGCCGAAGTCGATGATCTTGATCCGCTGTTTCCCGTTGGCCAGCAGCGTGATCATGAGATTGTCCGGCTTGATATCACAATGAATCACCCCCTTTTCATGAATGGCCCCCAGCCCGCTCAACGCCTGCCGTGCGATTTCCACAAAGTCCGTGGCAGCCGGCATGACCGAGTCGATGATCTGTTGCAAATTCGGACCCGTCACCAGTTCCATGACCTGATAATATCCCGCTTCATCCTCACCCGTGGTGTAAAGCCCCATCACATTCTCATGTCGCACCGCACGCAGACACTCCGCCTCGTGCCGATTCAAACTCTCCGCCTCAATCGCCTCCTTCAAATCATCACGCAGACGTTTGACCGCCACAGGCCGGAATTCCTGATGGTCCCAACCCAGATAAATATGAGCCAACCCTCCCGTAGCCAGGATTTCATGCTGCTCGTAGCGGCCTTCAATCAATTTTTTTTCCTTATCCATGGTCGGCTGGCAGGATCATACCCAAAATCAGCTTCCTGCCAATAACAGCCTCACAAAAAGAGCCTCCCCGACCAGGCCTCCCTCATTTTTGATTTTCCCCATCCGCTCCCCATGCCTAGGATACCAGCCATGTCTCGCCTCCCCGATCGCTTTGATCTTCTCGTCCGCAAGGTGCGTGACACCGGGATGGCACCGGATCGGCAATTGGATCTTCTGCTCGCGGCACTCTTTACCGTGAAGGAGGCCCACCTGATTAATGCAGGCACGGAAGCCGAACCCCGCCCGTCTTTTGTCGAATTGGATGGAGAAATTCTCATGCCCGTCTTCAGCTCCGTCGATCAGGCGGACACCTACAGCTCAGAACGCGGACAGCGGGGTGACCGCGATGCCCTCGGCTTGATCTCCATGCCGCCCCCTTTGCTTTTGGAAGTGTCCCGCCTGTTCACCGATTCAGGCTGTCACCACTGGTTCGTCAACCCCGGTCCCTACGGCTTCATTCTCCCTCTTCACGAAGTGGAATCTTATGAATCGCAACGCGCCCAGGCCCAGGCTTCGGCCCACACCGGGTTCTGGATTCCCAACCTCACTTCGGAGGAAGAGGCTTTTTGGGAAGATCATGGCCTCTGATTCCGTGCGGGGAACCTACGAGGATGAAGGCGTCCTGGTCCATCAATCACCTTACTCGGAGAGCAGCCGCATCACCGTTTGGTTGACCCGTCAGCACGGCATTTTGCGAACCCTGGTCAAGGGCCTGCATCGTAAGGGAAACAACGCCTTCGGTGTGCTGGATCTTTTTTACCAATGCCAGATCAGTTACAGCCTCCGACCCAAAAGCACCCTGCACCAGCTTACCCAGAGTCTCTGTTTAAAAACCCATCAACCGGGACTGCTGGACTATCATAAACAACTGGCCGCTCTCTATTGTTTTGAAGTCATTGATGTTCTGGTGGAAAAGCAGACTCCCATTCCGGATTATTATGAACTTTATCTTCAAGCCCTGGGTTATCTGGAAACCCATCCGGCCTCTTGGCTCTTGATCGAACGTTTTGAACGCCGCGCCCTGACCCTGGCCGGACTGAATGAACCCGCCCGCCCTCTCCCCGCCCTGCGCCGCTCCGCGTATCCCCACTCACCTAAAAGTTTCCAAGCTCTGGAAAAAGCACTGCCCCGGAGTTGAAGTCGGCTGGTTGAAGAGATATCAATCAAACTCTTCCACCGCCGCAATCAGAAATTCCGTCAACCTTTTCCGAATGCCGGGCAGAGGCTGAAGAAATGCCTGCAGATCCTTGATTTTTTGGGGCTTGAGAATCAAGTAAGTGGCCATTTTCAATGGTGTCGTTTTCCCTGATACTTCATCATACCCTTTGGAAAGCACCTCCGTGGGCACATCTTCCGTGGCCAGATCACTGATGGTCCGGATCCCCAAGACCTCCGCTCCATAAGCCTGCGTCACCCGGCTGACTGCCTGGGTCTCCATATCCACCATCTGGCATCCTGTCTTTTCTCCCAGAGCCTGTTTCTCCGCCGCCGTGGCCACCACCTTGTCCACAGAATGCAAAACGTCCTATGTCAAAACCGGGGATCAACTTCAGATAATTGATCAAATCTCCCGAACTATATCCGGCAGCCACCAGAATCTGACCGCGCTCCAACTGGGTGGATAAACCCCCGGCAAAACCCGCCACAATGACCAGACTGGGAGGCCGCACCGCAAACGCCTTGGTCACCGACTCCGCCGCGCGTCGCGGACCAATGCCACAAAGGATCACCTGCACCGAGACTTCCTTGACCCTGCCCAGGTAACATTCCACATCCTCCACATCCGCCCGGCTCCTGTCGGCCAGTGAAGCCAGCAAATCTTCGGCCTCAAATTTGGTGGGAATAACAAAAGTGATCATGCTCGTGAGACCGAAGACATCAGATTGCGTTTGTTGATCAATTGTTGAAGTTCGGCCAGAGCCAGCAAAGGCCAGTTGTTCCGATACATGTCATACTTGAGATAAAAAACACAAGGGAAGCCCGTGCCCGTGATGTAATCCTCGCGCCAGCTCCCCTCCTCCTCCTGCATGGTGGCCAGATAATTCCCCGCACGCTGGATGCTCGGGCGGGTGGGATCCCCACAGGTCAACATGCCCATCAGTCCCCAGGCCGTTTGCGAAGCCGTGCTCGGCCCCTGTCCCTTCAACCGCGGATCATCATACGAAGCGCAGGTCTCCCCCCAGCCGCCATCCGGGTTTTGACAAGACTCCAGCCAGTCACGGGCCCGGACAATCCAATCCTGATACATGTCCTCCCCGATGGCATGTAAACCACGCAGAGATTGCCAGGTGCCATACACATAGTTCACACCCCAGCGTCCATACCAGGACCCGTCTTCTTCCTGGGTTTTTTTGAGATAGGTGATGGCTTTCTCCAGCACCGGGTCGGTCTTGGGAATGCCCAGCTTGCCAAAACACTCCAAGGCCCGCGCCGTGATGTCACTGCACGGTGGATCGAGAATGGCATTGTGATCGGCAAAGGGAACACGTTCCAGCCAGGATTTGGTCACGTCCCGGTCAAAGGCCGCGTAACCACCATTGCGACATTGAAAGCTCTTCGCCCAATTCAACGCGCGATGCATGACTTCGCTTTTCTTCTTTTCATCCGTCGCCTCCACCAACCGCAGAGCCAGCAGAACCTTGAAGGTGTCATCCACGTCAGGATAATAAACGTTGGCAAACTCGAAGGCCCAACCACTGGCATGGGGGTAGGGATTCTTGACCACCCAATCCCCCTTGATCTTAATCTCATTTTGAATCAACCAATCCGCCGCTTTCACCAGAGCGGGATCGTTGGCCGGAACGCCGGAACTGGCCAGAGCCACTGAAGTGATGGCTGTGTCCCAGACCGGAGACAGACAGGGTTGGATCCGGAAATCCTTGTTCGCCGCATCATCCACCTCCATCTCAAAAAAGGTTCGTTTACACTTTTTGACAATCGGATGGTCGTTGGAGTAACCCAGACATTTCAGAGCAAAAATGGAGTTCAACATGCTGGGGAAAATCGCCCCCAAGCCGTCCGACCCCTCCGAGCAACGCTCAATCATCCACGCTTCAGCCTTCTTCAACGCAATCTTGCGGAAGGGACGGTAAGGCAGGCCATCCACAAATTTTAAAATCGAATCCCAAGCCAGAAAGAAATTGCGCCAGGTGAACCACTTGCTGTCCCGGGGCAATGAAAAATCCTGATTCTCCGTCCCATACGGATACAATTCATGCAACTGCTTCTCCGGCGGTAACAACTTGGTCGGTTTATAATGATTGATGATGCACAACGGCACATACATCGCCCGCGTCCAGGCGGAGAATTCGTAAATATTAAAGTAGAGCCAGTTGGGCAGAAGCATCGCTTCCGAAGGAATGATCGGGAGATACTTCCAAGGAAACTGTCCCAGCATGGCCAGATAAAGCTTCCCGTAGGTGTTCATCTTAGGAATCCCACCCAGACGCAAAATCACCGAGTGCGCTTTTTCATCACCGGATCCTCCGGGGAAAATCCTGCCAACTTCAACGCCAGATAACATTTCACCGAAGCATTGATCTCGCTCGGGCCCCTGGGTAAATGTTCCAGCCCCCATCGCCAGTTGACGGTCCAGGATGTGTTTGACGATTTTGCCCTGCTTGACGTAATCGA